>CALLYQ010000188.1 GCA_937858875.1 uncultured Lautropia sp.
CGCCCGATGCGCAGCCAGGATCGCGTCGAAGGCGAGCGCGACGCGCGCGCGGAACTGCGCGGCCGATTCGCCGCCCGGCGGCGCGTCGTCGGTCGCCAGCGGATCGAAGCCGAGCGTGTCGTAGGCGCGCCCGCGCCAGTCGCCGAAGTTGCGCTCATGCAGCAATTCGGTGGTCCGTACCTCGAGGCCGGTTGCCGATGCGATCGCCATCGCGGTTTGCAGGGCTCTCGGCAGGTCGCTGCTCAGGATGCCCCGCGGCCGGGCGCCCTGCTCGCCGCGGGACAGCCGCCGTCCCACCGCAGCCGCCTGCGCAAGCCCGCGCTCGCTCAGCGGCGTGTCGATCGGCTGGATCACCCGGCTGGCATTCAGCGCCGTTTCGCCATGACGCACCAGGATGAGCGACATTCAGGGAAGCTCCAAAATCAATCGAACACGTTCGACGCGAGCCCGTGGGCCGCTGACGAAAGGCGATCGTCGTTCGTCCACAGCGCGTCGCAACCATGGTGCTGGGCTGCGGCAAGATGCAGCGCATCCGGAGTGCGCAGGCCGAAGCGAGCGCGCAAGCGGGCGCCGAGGAGGAACACGGGCTCCGGTAGCGGCAACTGAACGAATCCGGCAAGCCCTTCCTCGTAATAGCGCTGCAGTACCAGATTGCCACTGCGCATAGGCCCGACCAGGCATTCGAATTTCACCAGCGGGGAGATTGCGAAGCACTTCGCTGGCTTGCGTGCGAGCGCCTGTCTCGCACGAGAACCGAATACCGGGTCGGCTTCGAACGCGTAGATCAACAGGCAGGTATCGAGATAGATCAATCCCACGCGCCGCGCTCCTCGCGCAGGTCTGCTTCGATCGCCTCGTGACTCCGCCGCACATGGACTGGCAGCGGATTGCGCTCGAGCCATTCCACGATGCTGCCCTCCAGAGGAGTGGATTCGCCGGCGGCAGTCAAGCTGCCGACGGCGACGAGACGCGCCACCGGCACACCTCGATTGGCAATGATCACTTCTTCCCCGCACTGTGCCGAGCGGACGAGTTCGGACAATCGATTCTTCGCTTCGAGAATATTGACCTGCATCGCCTGACCCTCCCTGTGCCATAACCTGGAAGAATCGATTATTTTAACCGGACCTGGCCAGGTTGGCCAGGTCCGGTCTTTGATCGGATGCGGCGATCGCGGCTCAGCAAACCTCGAACAAACCCGCAGCCCCCATCCCCCCGCCCACGCACATCGTCACGACGACGTACTTGACGCCCCGCCGCTTGCCTTCGATCAGCGCGTGTCCGGCGAGCCGCGAACCGGACATGCCGAACGGATGGCCGACGGCGATCGCGCCGCCGTCGACGTTCAGGATCTCGTTCGGAATGCCGAGCTTGTCGCGGCAGTACAGCACCTGAACCGCGAAGGCTTCGTTCAGCTCCCACAGACCGATGTCGTCCATCTTCACGCCGGTGCGCTCGAGCAGCCGCGGCACCGCGAACACCGGACCGATCCCCATCTCATCGGGCTCGCAGCCGGCGACCGCGAAGCCGCGGAAGATGCCCAGCGGTTCGATGTTGCGCTTCTCGGCAAGCTTCGCGTCCATGACCACGCAGGCCGATGCGCCGTCGGACAACTGGCTCGCGTTGCCGGCGGTGACGCACCCGCCTTCGACGACGGTCTTCAGCTTGGCCAGGCCCTCGAGCGTCGTCGCGCGGATCCCTTCGTCTTCGGTCAGCAGCACTTCCTCGTCGACCTTCTCACCGCCTTCGAGCGTGACCTGCTTCGTCGTCGTCAGCGGTGCCAGCTCCTTCTCGAAGCGGCCGGCCTGCTGGGCAGCGGCAACGCGCTGCTGGCTCTGCAGCCCGTATTCGTCCTGGCGCTCGCGCGAGATCCCGTAGCGCTTCGCGACGGTCTCGGCGGTCTGGATCATCGTGTCGTAGACGGCCGGGATGTTCTCGACGAGCCAGGGGTCCTGCGTCATGAAGCGGTTCGACCGGTCGTTCAGCGTCAGGCTGACCGAGTCGAGGCCGCCGGCCACGAGCACCGGCGAACCGTCGACGATGACGCGATGCGCAGCCATCGCAATCGTCTGCAGGCCCGAGCTGCAGAAGCGGTTGACGGTGACGCCGCTCGCGCTCACCGGCAGCCCGGCGCGCAGCGCGATCTGGCGGGCGATGTTGCCGCCGGTCGCGCCCTCGGGCCGCGCGCAGCCCATCAGCACGTCTTCGACTTCATCGGGCGCAACCCCGGCGCGGGCGATGGCTTCGCGCACGACGTGGCCGCCGAGCGTGGCGCCGTGCGTCGCGTTGAACGCACCCTTGTAGGCCTTGCCGATCGGCGTACGAGCGGTCGAAACGATGACGGCTTCTCTCATCGAGGTCTCCGGTAGATGAAGGTTTTCAATCTGGTCTGCAGCCAAGGATAGCGCGGGTCGGACGCGGGTTCTCGCCGGACCGGACCACCGTCGGCGCAAGGCGGCGATTCCTTTCCGAGGCGAAGGGACGCGTCATCGGCGACAATCCGGCTGGATCGACCGGGCGCCGCCGCGAAATCCCGGATTTCGCGGCGGCGCCCTCTCACGAGAGCCTGCCCATGAGTTCCGCCAACACAGCGCCCGAGAGCGCCCCGCCAGCCACCCGTCCGGCAGAGCCGCCGACCTCCGAACGCATCCGGCAGCGGCTGCTCGCGGCCGGACAGCGCTATCACGCCAACGACAACATCGCCGACTACATCGAAGACGGCGAACTCGACGAGCTGCAGGCCGAGATCGCCGTGCACATGCAGAAGGTGCTGCGCAGCCTGGTCATCGACGTCGAAGGCGACCACAACACCGCGGCGACCGCCGACCGCGTGGCGAAGATGTTCGTGCGCGAAGTCTTCGCCGGGCGCTACGCGAAGATGCCGGCAATCACCGAGTTCCCGAACGCCGAGCGGCTCAGCGAGCTGCTGATCGTCGGGCCGATCACGCTGCGCAGCGCCTGCTCGCACCATCTCTGCCCGATCATCGGCAAGACCTGGATCGGCATCTTGCCGCGCGCCGATTCGCACCTGATCGGCCTGTCGAAATACGCTCGCCTGACCGAGTGGATCATGAACCGGCCGCAGATCCAGGAAGAAGCCGTCATCCAGCTCGCCGACACGCTCGAGGAGAAGGTGCGGCCCGAAGGGCTGGCGATCGTGATCGAAGCCGATCATTTCTGCATGCGCTGGCGCGGCGTCAAGGACGCCGAGTCGAGCATGACGAACAGCGTGATGCGCGGGGCGTTCCTGACCAACCCCGACCTGCGCCGCGAGTTCCTGGCACTGCTCAGCCGCAAGAACGGGCGCTGAACCGTTGCGAGCCTCCGTCTCGCCGAGAGCGTGCCGAATCCCGGCTGGTGCAGGAGCGCATCGCGCAATCCCTGCGGTTCATACGAGCGCCCGCAACTCGCGCAAGGTCACCGACAACATCGCCAGGTCCGGACTGCCCGCGCGCCGCTGGTCGGCGAGAACCTGGCGGTAGCGCGCGAGCTGGAACTCGCGCCGCGCCTCCCAGGCTTCGATGAGCGCTTCGGTCTCTCCTCCGCAGCCGCCGCCCTCGCCGGTCGCCCCCGCGCCGCTCAGCACCGACTGCGCCAGCCCGCGAGCCAGCAGCGTCAGGTCGTCGCGCAGCGCGACGCGCGCCAGGGTGGCCCATCGGCCGTCGGCCACGAGAGCGGCAATCTGCGCCGACAGGCGCCCCAGATCGAGGCGGCCGCCGACGCCGAAGTAGACGGCGGCGACGGGCTCGATGCGCTGCCCGCTCTGTTCGGCAACCTCGACGATGTCGAGCGCCGAGAATTGCGCGTCGAGCCGCGCGACACGACGTGCCAGCGCCTCCGGCACGCCGCGCGCCTGCAGGCTTGCTGCCTGCTCGGCGTTCGTGCGCGGCAAGCCAGCGTTCGAGACCCTCGCCGAGCGCGGACGCGCCGCAGGCAAAGCGCTCGATCGTTGCGTCGAGGTCGCTCAGCGTATCGCGATGCTGCAATAGCCAGACCGCGCCGCGGCCGGCAAGCTGGGCGCCGGCCAGCGCGATCGCATTCTGGACCTCGACTTCGACCTGCTGATCGAGCGCCTCGCTGGCTTCCCACAGCGAGTCGAGCCCGAAGATCGCGCAGGCCCCCAGCCAGGCGCGCACGATGTCGGCCGGTGCAGCGCCGGTTTCCTCCTGCAGCCGATAGCTCGAGCTCGGCCCGGCCCGGTTCACCATGCCGTTGACGACCTGCGTCGCGACGATCTCGCGCCGCAGCCGATGGCTCTGCATCTGCCGCGGATACCGCTCGACGAGCTGCGACGGAAAATAGCGCGCCAGTGCCTTCGAGACGTACGGATCCTCGGGCAGGTCCGAGGCCAGCACCTGGTCGTGGAGTGCCATCTTGTTGTAGGCGAGCAGCACCGCGAGCTCGGGCGTGCACAAACCGATGCCCGCCTCGCGACGCGCCTCCAGTGTCTTGTCCGAGGGCAGATACTCGATCTCCCGATCGAGCCGGCGCCTGGTTCTGGGCGTAGTTGTCGATCAGCACGAGCCGGGCCACCTCGTCGGTCATCTCGGCCAGCAGGCGGTCGCGCTGCTCGCCGTTCAGCTCGCCGTCGGCGACCAGTTGCCCGAGCAGGATCTTGATGTTGACCTCGTGGTCCGAGCAATCGACGCCGGCCGAGTTGTCGATCGCGTCGGTATTGATCAGCCCGCCGGCCAGTGCGTACTCGATGCGGCCGCGCTGCGTGAAACCGAGGTTGCCGCCTTCGACGACGACCCTGCAGCGCAGCTCGGTCGCGTCGACGCGGATTGCGTCGTTGGCGCGATCGCCGACCTCGGCCTGCGTCTCGGTCGAGGCCTTCACGCAAGTCCCGATCCCGCCGTTGTAGAGCAGGTCGACCGGCGCCCTGAGCACCGCGGCGATCAGCTCCGTGGGGCTCAGCGACTCGCGCTCGATGCCCAGCGCGGCACGCGCCCGCGGCGACAGCGCGATCGACTTGGCCGAGCGCGGATAGATACCGCCGCCCTCGGAGATCAGCGCCGGATCGTAATCGGCCCAGGACGAGCGCGGCAGCCGAAACAGGCGCTCGCGCTCGGCGAAACGGGTCTTGGCGTCGGGATCCGGGTCGATGAAGACGTGGCGATGATCGAAGGCCGCCAGCAGCCGGATGTGCCGCGACAGCAGCATGCCGTTGCCGAACACGTCGCCCGACATGTCGCCGATGCCGACCACGGTGAAATCCTGCGCCTGGATGTCGTGGCCCAGGCTGCGGAAATGCCGCTTGGCGGACTCCCAGGCGCCGCGCGCGGTGATCCCCATCGCCTTGTGGTCATAGCCCGCCGATCCGCCCGAAGCGAAGGCGTCGCCGAGCCAGAAACCGTATTCGGCCGCCACGCCGTTGGCGATGTCGGAGAAAGCTGCCGTGCCCTTGTCGGCGGCCACGACCAGATAGGGATCGTCGTCGTCGTGGCGCACGACCTGCTCCGGCGGCACGAGCTTCCCGTCGACGAGGTTGTCGGTCAGGTCGAGCAATCCGCGCAGATAGGTCTGGTAGCAGGCGACGGCCTCGGTGAGCAGCGCGTCGCGTCCGCCCGATGCCGGCGGGCGCGTGAGCACGAAGCCGCCCTTCGAGCCGACCGGCACGATGACCGCGTTCTTGACCTGCTGCGCCTTGACCAGCCCGAGCACCTCGGTGCGGTAATCCTCGATCCGGTCGGACCAGCGCAGGCCGCCGCGCGCGACCTTGCCGCCGCGCAGGTGCACGCCTTCGACGCGCGGCGAATAGACGAAGATCTCGAACATCGGCCGGGGTTCGGGCAGCAGCGGAATGCCCGACGGATCGAGCTTGAACGACAGGCAGCCGGCGCGCGGCCCGTTCTCGCCAGCGCGATGGAAATTCGTGCGCAGCGTTGCCCGGATCAGCGCCAGGTACTGGCGCAGGATGCGGTCCTCGTCGAGGCTGGACACCGTTTCGAGCGCCGAATCGATCTGCGCTCCGACGGCAGCCTCGCGCTCGGCGCGCCCTTCGTCGCCCGACGGATCGAAGCGCGCCCGGAACAGCGCGGCCAGCGCCGCCGCGGTCGCCGGATGCGCGGCCAGCGTGCGCTCGATGTAGGCCTGGCTGAAAGTGAACGCCGCCTGCTTCATGTAGCGAGCGTAGGCACGCAGCATCGTCACGTCGCGCCAGTCGAGCCCGGCGAGCATCACGAGCCGGTTGGAATCGTCGCTCTCGCAGTCGCCGCGCCAGCAACGCAGAAAGGTCTGCTCGAAGCGCTCGCGCAGGCTGGCTACGTCGATCCGGTCGACCAGCGCCGCGATCAGACCGAAGTCGCCGATCCACAGCGATTGCCCATCGGCCCGGCGGATCTCGAACGGCCGCTCCTCGAGCACCTGCACGCCCATGCGTTCGAGAATCGGCAGGCTGCGCGACAGCGGCGCCGGTGCGCCGGCACCGTAGAGCCGGAAACGAAGCTGCCCGGCCGGCGCCCCGGGCGGCTGGTACAGGCTCATCGCCAGATCGTCGTCTGCATCAAGCTTGTCGAGCCGATCGATGTCTTCGACGGCGATCTGCGACGAATACTCGTCGCGATATCCGGCGCCGAAACCGTTGGCGTAGCGCTCCTGCAGCGCCTTGCCGCGCTCCTCGCCGAAGCGTTCGGCGAGCGCCTGCCCGAGCTCGTCCTCCCAGCGGCGCGCAAGCCGGGCCAGCCGCTGTTCGAGCTGACGCAGATCCACGTTGGGGGCGGCGCCGGGCTGCGTGCGCACGACGATCAGGATCCGCGCCAGCGGCGAATCGGACAGGTGCACCGTGAAGTCCGACGACACGCCCTGCAAGGCCTCGATCAGCATCGCCTGCATGCGCCGACGCAGCCGGGTGTCGTAGTTCTCGCGAGGCACGTACAGCAGGCAGGCATGGAAGCGCCCGAACGCGTCACGACGCACGAACAATCGCGTACGCTGCCGTTCACCGAGCCGCAGGATTCCGATGGCGATGTCATGGAGCTCGTCGGCGCCGATCTGGATCAGCTCGTCGCGCGGATACTCCTCGAGGATCGCGTCCAGTGCCTTCGCGTCGTGGCCGTGCGGCAGGAACCCGGCACGCTGCCTGACCGCGGCCACCTTGCTGCGCAGCAGCGGAATCGCATCGGGGCTCGCGTTGTAGGCCGTCGACGTATACAGGCCGAGCACGCGCCGCTCGCCGATCACCTGGCCGCCGGCGCCGAAGCGCTTGACGCCGACGTAGTCGAGATGGCCGGGCCGGTGCACGGTGGCGCGCGCGTTCGCCTTCGTCAACGTGAGCAGGTTCGGCCGGCGCGCGTAGGCGCGCATCTCGGCCGGCATCTGCGCGAAGGCGATCGACGGCGCCGCATCGCCCGATTCGCGCAGCACACCGAGCCCGCTGCCCGGTATCGCACGCAGTTCGTCGTCCGCCCCGCTCACGAGCTCGTAGTCCCGGCAGCCGAGCAACGTGAAGTTGCCGTCGGCGAGCCAGCGCAGAAAAGCGCGTTCCTCGGCCAGTTCGTCGGCCGGCATCGGCGGCGGACGCTGTTCGACTCCGGCCAGGATGTCGGCGATCCGCTGCTTCATTGCCGGCCAGTCGTCGACGGCCTTGCGCACGTCGGTCAGGATCCGCCGCAATCCGTCGCGCAGCGCATCGAGTTGCGCCGGATCGGTGCGCCGGTCGACCTCCACGTGAATCAGCGATTCGAGGCGGCCGTCGGCAGCGCCCTCGGCGTTGCCCGCATCGCCGGCGTCGTCAGTGTCCGCAAGCCCGACGAGACGATGCGCGGCATCGCGACGGACCTTCATCACCGGGTGCACCACCAGGTGCACGATCAGCCCCTGTCGATTGATCTCCATCGTGATCGAATCGACGAGGAACGGCATGTCGTCGTTGACGATCTCGACGACCGTATGCGGCGACTGCCAGCCGTGATCGTCGCGCCGCGGATTGAAAACACGCAGCTTCGGTTCGCCGCCGGCGAACTCGCCGGCGAACTGCCAGTGCGAAAGCGCGGCGCCGTACAGATCCTCGACGGCGCGCTCGGCGAGATCTTCGGGCGCGGTCAGCGCGTAGTAGCGGCGCACGAAGGCCGCGACTTCGGCGGCCTGCCCGGCGGGCAGCCTGGCCTTGATCATCGCGACGACCGCGGCGACCGTGTCGTCTACGGCAGAGCCTGCTGCACGCGCCTCGCGCCCGGATACCTTCGAGTGCACCCCGACCTCCTGCGGACGGGCCCCCGGCCCCATCGCGCCATGCTAGCAGGCTGTCGGACTATGACCAGGGGTCGCGCGGCGAACACGCCGGCAGCCGCGGCGTCGCGCGGCGGCGATCGCCTCAGATCGCCAGATACTCGTGCCTCAGCGCTTCGTTCTCGATGACCTCGCGCGCGGTACCGTCGAAGACGACCTCGCCCATGTCGAGAATGATCGCGCGATCGGACAGGTTCAGCGCGGCGACCGCGTTCTGCTCGACGATGATCGTCGTGAAGCCGGCTCGCCTCACCTCCTGCAGGATGCGTTCGATCTCCTCGACGATCACCGGCGCCAGCCCCTCATAGGGCTCGTCGAGCAGCAACAGCCGGATGTCGCGTGCCAGCGCGCGCGCGATCGCCAGCATCTGCTGCTCGCCGCCCGACAGCGTGACCCCTTCCTGCTTGCGTCGCTCGGCAAGCCGCGGAAAGTGTTCGTAGATCCGTTCGAGGCTCCAGCCGTGCGGCTCCTCGATCCGCGCCAGTTGCAGGTTCTCCTCGACGCTGAGCCCGCCGATGATCCGCCGGTCCTCGGGAACCAGCCCGACGCCGGCGCGGGCCGCGCGCCAGGCCGGCATCTTGTGCAGCGCCTCGCCGGCGAGCCGGATCTCGCCGTGGCGCAGTTCGGGCGAGGCGAGCCGCGCGATCGTGCGCAGCGTCGAGGTCTTGCCTGCGCCGTTGCGCCCGAGCAGCGCCAGGATCTCGCCTTCGTGCAGTTCGAAGCTCACGCCCTGGACGATGTAGCTTTCGCCGTAGTAGGCGTGCAGGTCGCGGCACGAGAAGAAGGCCGGCGCGTCGGCCGTCGCCTGGCCGGCCGCCCGCTCGGCCACCGATGCATCGCTCACAGTTGCGCCCCTCCGAGATAGGCTTCGCGCACGCGCGGATCACCCTTGATCTGTGCCGGCTCGCCTTCGGCGATCACCGTGCCCTGCGCGAGCACGCTGATCCGGTCGGCCAGCGAGAACACGACATGCATGTCGTGCTCGATGATGACCATCGTGAGCCCGCGCCCGGCGATCCGCTTCAGCAGTTCGATCGTGTCGTTCGTGTCGGCGCGCGACATGCCGGCCGTGGGTTCGTCGAGCAGCAGCAGCCGGGGCTCCTGCACCAGGCACATCGCCAGCTCGAGCCGGCGCTTGTCGCCGCGCGACAGCGTGCCGGCGATCACGTGCCGCTTGTCGGCCAGGCCGACGTCCTCGAGCATGTGCCCGGCCTTGGCGATGACCGACGACTGCGCATCGGCACGCTGCCAGGCACGCAGCGCGAAGGCACCGTCGCGACGGGTCAGCGCCGGGATCATCATGTTCTCGAGCAGGCTCAGGTCGCCGAAGATCTCGGGCGTCTGGAACACGCGCACGACGCCGGTCTGGTTGATCTGGTGCGGCGCCAGCCCGACCAGCGAATAGCCGTCGAAGATCACCGAGCCGGTGTCGGGCACGAGCCGCCCGACGAAGCAGTTCAGCAGCGTCGACTTGCCGGCGCCGTTCGGACCGATGATCGCGTGGACGCTGCCTTCGTCGACTTCGAGGTTGACGTCGTTGAGCGCGCGCAGCCCGCGAAAGCTCTTGTTGACGGTATTGACCTGCAGGATTCCCATCTCGCGTTCCCTGGCTGTCTAGTCGCTCGCCGATGCCGGTGCACCGCCCTGCATCATCGAAATCGTCGTGCTGCCGCCCGCGGGCTTGCCGTGAGCCGGCCCGATGCTGCCGCGCGCGCGGGCAGCATCGCGCGAGCCGTGTGCAGCGGCGGAGCCGCCAGTCGGTGCGCTGCCGTGCGCGGCTGCAGGCCGGGATGCAGCCGCGCCGCCGCCTCGGTGGTGGACGGTCTGGCCGCGGCGCGAGAGCTTCACGCCGATGCGCCGAACCCCTTCCATCACGCCGCCGGGCAGGAAGATCACCAGCAGCATGAACAGCAGTCCCAGCGTCAGGTGCCATCCGTCGCCGACGAACAGGCCGGCGACTGGCACGACGAGGTTTTCCACCGGATCGGGCAGGAATCCGAAGAAGTCGTGTAGCGTCTGCGTGTTGAACGAGGAGAAGATGTTCTCGAAATACTTGATGATCATCGCCCCGAGTACCGGCCCGAGCAGCGTGCCGACGCCGCCGAGGATCGTCATCAGCACGACCTCGCCCGAGGCGGTCCACTGCATGCGCTCGGCCCCGGCCAGCGGATCGGTCGCCGCCAGTAGCGCACCGGCAAGGCCGGCGAACAGCCCCGAGATCACGAAGGCGGCCAGCGCATAGGGTCGCGTGTTCGCTCCGGTGTATTTGAGCCGGTTCTGGTTCGACTTGATCGCGCGCAGCATTGTGCCGAACGGCGAGCGGAAGATCCGCAGCGAGATGTAGAAGGAAACGATCAGCAGCACCGCGCAGACGTAGAAGCCCGGGTAGCCGCTGACCTGGATGCCGAACAGCTCGGTCGACGGGATCATGCTGCTCGGACCCGACAGCCAGGTGTCGATGATGCGCGGGTCGGTGCGCGTGATCTGCAGGCCGGTCTCGCCGTTGGTGATCGGCGTGAGCACCGAGTACGCGAGGTTGTAGCACATCTGCGCGAAGGCCAGCGTCAGGATCGAGAAGTAGATCCCCGAGCGGCGCAGGCTCAGCCAGCCGATCAGCAGTGCGAACAGGCCAGACACCAGCACGCCGAACACCAGCGCCGGGATCACGTTCATCGTCAGCAGCTTGAAGCTCCAGACCGCCGTGTACGAGCCGACGCCGAGAAAGGCGGCGTGGCCGAAGGACAGGTAGCCGGTCAGGCCGAACAGGATGTTGAAGCCGATCGCGAAGATCCCGTAGATCGCGAAGCGCTGCAGCAGATCGGGATACGAGGCGCCCAGCGGTGCCAGCCAGATCGGCATCGCGAGGACCGCGACCGAGAAGCCGACGACCAGCAGCAGGTCCCTGCGGGCGGTGGTCATTGGTCGAGCCCTCCTCAGGATTCCATGACGCCGGTGCGTCCCATCAGGCCGCGCGGGCGGACCAGCAGGATCGCGACGGCGACCAGGTAGACGATGATCTGGTCGATGCCGGGAACCAGGGCCTTGATCTCGTTCATCGAAGCGAACGACTGCATGATCCCGAGCAGGAACCCGGCCACGACGGCGCCGGGCAGCGAGCCCATGCCGCCGACGACGACCACGACGAAGGACAGCACGAGGAAGTCCATGCCCATGTGATAGTCGGGCGACAGGATCGGCGTGTACATGACGCCGGCCAGCCCGGCGACGATCACCGCGATGCCGAACACGATCGTGAAGCGGCGCTCGATGTCGATGCCGAGCAAGCCGACCGTTTCCCTGTCGCGCATGCCCGCGCGCACGACCATCCCGAAGCTCGTGAAGCGCAGGAAGCCGAAGACGATCGCGATCACGACCAGCGAGAACAGGAAGTAGACGAGCCGCCACCACGGATAGCTGATCGCGTCGCCGAGCCCGAACCAGCTGCCGACTGCGGCGCTGCCGGCGAACATCGAGGGCGCCGAGATCGGGATCGGGTTCGCGCCGAACCAGGCCTTGACGATCTCCTGCAGCACGATCGCCAGCCCGAAGGTCACGAGGATCTGGTCGGCATGCGAACGACGGTAGAAATGCCGGATCAGGCCGCGCTCGAGCACGATTCCGAGCAGCAGCATGATCGGGATCGCCATCAGGATCGACAAGGGCACCGCGAAATCGATCAGGCGCTCGCCGAAGTCGCCGAACCAGATCTTCAGGTACGGAACTTCCTTGTAAGCATCGAAGAACGTGATGCTCTCGTCCTTGACCTTCTGCGAGATCGTCATCAGCTTGTGCAGCGAGACCGCGCAGAAGGCGCCGAGCATGAACAGCGCGCCATGCGCGAAGTTCACGACACCGAGCGTGCCGAAGATCAGCGTGAGCCCGAGCGCGATCAGCGCGTAGGCGCCGCCCTTGTCCAGCCCGTTGAGCAGTTGAAGAAGAATGGCATCCATCGTCGATCCCGGCGATTCCGTGCTTGCGCGCCTGCGCCCGCACCGGCGGTGGAGCCGGCGCGGGCGCAGACGGCGCGGAGCGGACGTGCCCGGCAGCAGCGGCAGGCCGCCGCTGGCCGACGTCACCGTCTCGTACGCGATGCAGGTCGCGCCGGAGTCGAGGTGCGCCTTCGTCAGCTCCTCGTCCGCGGCGAAGTGGAAGTACGTGAAGATCGTCTGGCCCTTGCGCATGCGCGGCCACTCGACCTTGATCGGCTCCTTCAGCAGCGTCTTGGCCAGGTCCTCGACCTCTGC
>CALLYQ010000189.1 GCA_937858875.1 uncultured Lautropia sp.
CGCGATCGGCAAGGATGTTCGCTTCGAAGACGGTACGGCGGAATCCGGGCAGGCGGAGGCGATTGCCGTGGTGACGCACGCCGACTGGCTGCAGCGCGCCTTCGACAACGTGATTCGCAATGCGATCCGGCACACGGCGCCCGGCAGACCGGTCGAGGTCGCCGTCGCGCCGGCGCGCGGCAAGCGGATCGCAGTCACGATCGCCGACGGCGGACCCGGCGTCGCGGCAGACGAACTCGAGACGATCTTCGAACCGTTCCATCGTGGCCGCAACGCGGTGGCGCAGGGAAGCGGCTACGGCCTCGGACTGGCGATCGCGCGCCGGGCGGTCGCCGCACACGGTGGAACGATCGTCGCGTCGAACCGCGCCGGCGGCGGCCTGCAGGTCACGATCGAACTGCCGACCGCGTCGGCCGCTGGCTCGCGAACGGCTTAGCCGGGCGCACCGGGTCGGAATATCGAACGCGAATCACGGTCGAGGCTATCCTTGCCGATCGGTCGGCATCTACCCGATGGGAACCCCGAGATGAAAGCTGCCTGGTACGAAAACAAGGGCGCGGCACGCGAGGTGCTGAAGGTCGGCGAGCAGCCAGAGCCACGACCGGCGCCGGGCGAGGTCCGCGTGCGGATCCGGATGTCGGCGGTCAATCCGTCGGACACGAAGAGCCGCAGCGGCCTGCGCGTCAAGGAGATGCCGTTCCCGCTGGTCATTCCCCACCAGGACGGCGCCGGCGAGATCGACGCGGTCGGCGAAGGCGTCGACCCGAACCGGATCGGCGAGCGCGTCTGGGTCTACGAAGCGAACCTCGGGCGCGCCTTCGGCACGGCCGCGCAGTACACGACGGTGCCCGCTCACAAGGCAGTCTGGCTGCCCGACGACGTGGGCTTCGACGCCGGGGCCTGCCTCGGCATCCCGGTCATGACAGCGCACCGCTGCGTCCATGCCGACGGTCCCGTCAGCGGTCGCACGGTGCTGGTCCAGGGCGGTGCCGGCGCGGTCGGCTACTACGCCGTGCAACTCGCACGGCTCGGCGGCGCCGCTCGAGTGATCGCGACGGTCAGCCGCGACGAACAGGCGGCCCGCGCGCTCGAGGCCGGCGCCGACGCAGTCGTCAACCGCAAGACCGAGAACGTCGTCGAACGCGTACGCGAGATGTGCGGCGCCGACGCACCGCTCGACCGGATCATCGAGGTCGCGTTCGGCGCCAACCTCGCCGACGACATCACGCTGCTGAAGCCGGGCGGGGTCATCGCGACCTACGCGTCCGACGCCGTGCCGGAGCCGACGCTGCCGTTCTGGCCGATGCTGGCGAAAGACCTGTGCGTGCGCTTCGTGCTCGTCTACGCGATGTCGGAGCAGGCGCACGACGACGCCGCACGCTGGATCACCGACGCGCTCGTCGCAGGCCGCCTGCGCCACCAGGTGTTCCGGACCTTCCCGCTCGACGAGGTCGTCGCCGCACACGAGGCCACCGAGTCGATGGCGAACGTCGGCAAGGTGCTGGTCAGCGTCGACTGATACGACGCGCCGGTCAGATCATCGCGTGCAGGCCGCCGAACAGCCCGCCGAGCAGCGCGAAGACGATCGATCCGATGACCGACAGGATCACGAAGGCCGGGATCGAGGCGATCGCCGCCTTCACCATGAAGATCACCATCGACCAGAACGGCATTCTGATGTCGACGATGGTGACCCGGTCGTTGTCGCGTGCGTCCATGGGGGCTCCAAGCTGGCTTCGATCGACTGCGCCGCACGGGCGCGGTCCATTCGGTTACAGAAAGCGGAACGGAATCCGGTAACGGTACAGCCGGATACTGGCACGAGTCCGAACCGTCGACGCCAGCAGAATCGACGCCGTGTCGGCCGGTGCCGGCGAAACCAGAGCGCCCGCCGCCGCCGGCTCAGGCAAAGGCCGGCCGCAGACCGCCGGAACGATGCGCGCGGTGCAGCAGCCAGACGACGATGACCACGTTCAGCAGGTTCCATGCGATCCCGTTGACGAAGGCCGCGTCGTAGGAACCGGTCAGGTCGAAGATGTAGCCGGACAGCCAGCCGCCCAGCGCCATGCCGAGCAGCGTGGCGGTGATCACCGCACCGATCCGCTCGCCGGCCTGCGCCGGCGAGAAGTGTTCGCGAACGATGATCGCGTACGAGGGAACGATCCCGCCCTGAAACAGGCCGAAGAGCGCCGAGATGACGTAGAGCGACGCCATCGAATCGAAGGGCAGGAACAGCAGCAGCGCAATTCCCTGCATCACCGAGCCCAGCAGCAGCGTGCGCAGGCCACCGATACGGTCGCAGATCATCCCTGAGACCAGGCGGCTCACGATTCCGAAGCCGAGCATCAGCGACAGCATCTGCGCACCGCGCGCCGGTCCGTAGCCGAGGTCGGCGCAGTAAGCCACGATGTGGACCTGCGGCATCGACATTGCGACACAGCAAGCGACGCCGGCGATGCAGAGCAGCGTTTGCAGCCTGGTCGGCGAGAGCCCGAGCGGGCGTTCGCTGCCCGACGCGACGGAAGCGGCGGTCGCGGTCGCCGATGCCGTCGCTGTGGCTGCCGTCGCTGTGGCTGCTGCCCTGGCCGATCCGGAACCGGCCACCGGCAGCGAGGTCGCCCCCGGCCGCGGCCTGCGCATCAACTGCGCGAGCGGCAACATCGTGACCAGGCAGAACAGGCCGATCCCGACGTACGTCGCCCGCCAGCCCGACGAGTCGACGAAGTGCTGGACGATCGGCGGCCAGACCGTGCCGGCAAGGTAGTTGCCGCTGGCACAGATGGCCACCGCGATGCCGCGGCGGCGCAGGAACCAGAACGAGGTCTCGGTGATCAGCGGCGAGAACATCGCGCCGCTGCCGAGCAGGCCGATCAGCAGGCCTTGCGCCAAGGTGAAGGTCAGCAGGTTCGGCGAGATGGCGGCGGCCGCAAACCCGAGCGCCAGCGTTACCGCCCCGATCCGCAGCGGCATCACGATGCCGTGGCGGTCCGATAGTCGCCCCATCAGCACGCCACCGAGGCCGAAACCGATCATCGTCATCGTGTACGGCAACGAGGCCTGGCCGCGCGCGATGCCGAACTCGGCCTGCACGGCCGGCAGCACGACTACCACGACATACATTCCGCATCCGCCGATCGTCATCAGGACCAGCGTGACCGCCAGCCGGAACCATGCGTAGCGGGAATCGACTTCGGCAAGCATCGGGAACGTCTCCGGGCGAGCCCGGCGTATCGAGATTGCCGGGCGGTCCCGGAGCTTCGGTTTCCGGGCAGCCTCGCGAGTCTAGCCCGCCCGGACCTGGGCGACGATCGCCTTGCACCCTTTCCGGTTCCGAAAGACCGGTGCCGACGAAGACCGCCGCAAGGCTCGCGAACGAGCCCCTCGCGGTTTCAACACCGATCGCGGACCGGGCGCTCGACCGGCACGGCCTAAGGCGCAGCTCAGGCGCCGTAGGCCAGCCCCATCAGCCGAAACAGCTGCACCTTGCGGCTGCAGCCGGTCTTCGCATAGATCGAAGCCAGGTGGTCTTTCAGCGTGTTGCTGCTTATCCCGAGCATGGCTGCCGCATCGCGGGTGAGTGCGGCCTGCGACAATGCTTCGAGCGCGCGGGATTCAGCCGGACTGAGCGCAAAAGCCTCGCTCAGCCAGCCGCCGTCGTTCTCGGGGAATCGGCTGCCATCGAGCGCAAGCAGGTACGCGACCCGGACGCCGTCGGCTTCGGGCATCAGCTTCAGTACCAGCCGCGTCTGCGTGTCGAGCAGGATCCCGACCGTTTCGCTGCGGCGCGTGCTCAGGGCCGTGGCAAGACGCGAAGTCGCACGGTGCGAAGCGCAGACGAGCCGGGCCGGCGCCTGCCCCCCGCCGCCCAGCGCGACGCCGCGATAGCCGACCAGCAGTCGGCGCGTGGCCCGGTTGCAGTAGAGGACCTCGCCGCTGATGTCGAAGACCAGCAAGGCATCGCTGAGGCCGTCGAGCACGGCCTCTGCCCGAAATTTGGCGACGCCGGCCGTGGGCCCGAACACGGACTCAGGGCGACCGCCGTGCAGCCCGACGACGGGCTCGGACAATTCGGTCGGCGCGTCGCCACGCAGCCAATCGGCTTCACTGCCTCGAACCCCTGCACCATCGAAGGCCATCCGCGGCGGCAGGATCGGCGAAGAAGAGGTATCGGGCTTAGCCCCTTGAGATGAACATGCCAGGCCCGCCCGGGCAGAGGCCTGGGCTTGCTGCAGGCCGAAAAGATGGCGACGCTCGAAGTTCTGCCGGCGTTCGACGTTCTGGTCCATTTCGCCCCCCATACTGTCCGCGATTCGACTCGGGCTTCTTGTTCATCCGCCCCGATCGACTGGCCGCCGGCGACGCTGATGCCCCAGGCAAGTTTCGGATCGACGGCACGGCACCGGAATCCGCAGGATGGACAGGTCGAGGGCCTGTACGCGAACATCGGCCAGTCCTTTCGGATAGGCCGATCGGGCTGTTCCAGATCGGCGCCCATCCAAGCTAATGTTCGGGACATGAGCCCCGAGACCTAGGCACGGAGCGCCGGAGTGTCCGCGATGCGCCTGCTATTGATCGATGACCACGCCCTGTTCAGGCACGGGCTCAAATTCCTGCTGACCGATCTCGACGCCGCGATCGAGTTCGTCGAGGCCGAAGGCACCGACGAGCTGCCGCCTTGCAGCGACGACGCTCCTGCGATCGACCTCGCGCTGCTCGACCTTCACCTGCAAGGCACAAGCGGCACGGCCGCCCTCGCGGAACTGCGGCGCCGGCTCCCCGATACGACCGTCGTCGTCATGACAGGCGACGACGATCCAGCGCTGGTGCGCGACTGCATCGACGCGGGTGCCGCCGGCTTCATCCCGAAATCGTCGACCCCGCCGGTGATGATCTCGGCGCTCAGACTCGTCCTGGCCGGCGGCACCTACCTGCCCCCTCACACGCTCGAAGCCGGTGTCCGGCCGGCGCAGACCACCGACAGAAGCGCCTCGTGGGCCGGCGACTCGGCCACGGCGGCTTCGTCGTCCGCCGGCCGGATCGAACGCGAAGCGAAGGACTTCGCCACCGGGGCTGCAAGCCGCCTCAGCGCGCGCCAGCTCGAAGTCCTGCTGCTGGCCATTCGCGGACGCTCGAACAAGATGATCGCGCGCGAGCTCGACCTGTCCGAAGGCACGATCAAGCAACATCTGTCGGCAGCATTCCGGACCCTCGGCGTCGCGAACCGCACCGAGGCGGTGTTCGCCGCAGCCGAGCTGGGCCTGCGGATCACACGCTGAGACCCCAGGAGCCATGGTGAAATCATCGGGCTCGCCTCCGGCCAGCGGCACCCTCGAAGGCGAGCTGCTGAACCAGCTGGCCGGACAGAGCCGGCAGATCCCGTTCGCCGTATTCGTGGCCAGCCTGATGATCGCCGCGTTCGCTTGGGAGCATGTTCCCCGGGTGGCCGTTCTCGTCTGGCTCGCGATCGTCATGATCGTTGTCATGCTGCGGCGGGGCGTGCTCGAACGGCTTCCCCGCCTCGACCGGCCCGACGAGCACGGCCGGCTGCGAATCGCGGTTGCGGTCACGCTGGCCAACGGGACCGCGCAAGGCCTGTCTCTGTTCGCCTTCCCGCTGCTCCCCGAACTCGAACGCAGCCTCCATACGCTGGTACTGCTCGGCCTGTGCGCCGGGTCGGTCGCCACGACCGCCGGCTACCGGCCATTGTTCGTCGCCTACCTGCTGCCGACCGCCGGGGCGTTGACGCTCGCCTGGGCCATCCTTCCGTCGCTGGTGGGCGCGAGCTGGCGATGTCGGGCCTGATCCTGATGTTCTGCCTGGTCCTGCTCGGCCTGGCACGCGACGCCTGGGCCGCGTTCAGCGAATCCTTCGCCATCCGGCTCGACCAGGTCGCACTCAACCGCCAGTTGCATGCGGCGCTCGACGATGCCGAAACGGCGAGCCGCGCGAAGACCCGCTTCCTCGCTTCGGCCAGCCATGACCTGCGACAGCCGCTGCACACGCTGTCGCTTTTCGGCGCGGCCCTGGAGATGAGGCCGCTGGATGCGCGCAGCCACGAGATCGCGCGCAGCATGAACGAAGCGCTTCAGCACCTGAGCTCCGAACTCGACGCGCTGCTCGACGTCTCCAAGCTCGATGCGGGTGTCGTGCGCGTCACGCCGGCGAATATCGACGTCGGCCGCCTTCTCGAGCGGATCGCCGCGCCGTATGCGGAAACCATCGGGCGCACGGGAGGCGTGTCGCTCGACGTCGACTGCGAAGCCGGCCTCATTGTGAGGAGCGACCGCTCGCTTCTCGAGCGTGTGCTGCGCAACCTGATCGACAATGCGGTCAAGTACACCGAAAAAGGCTCGATCCTCGTCGAGGCCCGCAGACGCAACGGCACCGTCCACGTCCTGATTGCCGACACCGGCGTCGGGATCCCCGATGCCGAGCAGACGCGGATCTTCGAAGAGTTCTATCAGATCGGCAACCGCGAGCGCGATCGCCGCAAAGGCCTGGGCCTCGGGCTGTCGATCGTTCGCCGTCTGACCGAGTTGCTCGACATCGACATGTCGCTCGATTCGGCCCCGAGTCGGGGCAGCCGGTTCACGCTGCAGATCGCCGCTGCATCGCCGTCGCAGGCACCCCCGGCCCAGATACTCGAAACCGAAGCCCCTCACATGGCGCTCGACGTATTGGTCATCGACGACGAACCCAGCATCCGGCTCGGCATGAGAACCCTGCTCGAAGGGCTCGGTTGCCGGGTGGAACTGGCCGCGAGCACCGAAGACGCGCTGGCCGCCGCCACCGAACGCCCCCCCGACCTGGTGCTGGCCGATCTGCGCCTGCAGGACGACGACGACGGCATCTGCGCGATCCAGGCGATCCGCGAGATCCACCCCGGCACGCCGGCGATCCTCGTCAGCGGCGACACCGCCCCTGACCGTTTACGCGACGCGGATGCGGCCGGCATTCCGATGCTGCACAAACCGGTTCCGGTCGATCAACTCAGACAGGCGATCATCAAGGTTATAGAAGAAGGCGCAGTGCCGGGACAAGAGCACGCGCCAGGCCAACGGGGGGGAGATGTACCGATCGCGACGGGGGAGTACGCGGCCGAACGCTGACTCGAACGAATTCACGCTCAGCACCGGCTTCGAGCAACTGCGCGCCGAGGTGGCGCGCAACAAATTGGGAGATACCGGAGAGCCGCCCGACTACGATGTCGTCATCATCGGCAGCGGCTATGGCGGCGCGGTGGCCGCGCAGACCTTCGCGGGCCGCCTCATCGACGGCCGGCCAGCCCGAGTCTGTGTGCTCGAGCGCGGCAAGTCCTATCAACCCGCCGACTTCCCGGCCGAGGCGGCGCTTCTGCCGGGCCACGTCCGCTTCGACACGGCGGCCGGCAAGGCGCCGCGCGGCGAACGCGAGGGCCTGTTCGACCTGAGGATCGGAGCCGACGTCTGCACGCTCGTCGCCAACGGGCTGGGCGGCGGTTCGCTGATCAACGCCGGCGTGATGCTGGCGCCGGCCGACGAGGTGCTTGCCAGCAAGGACTGGCCCGACGCGATTCGTGATGGCGCGTCGCTGCGGCACTTTCTCGAAAAGGCTCATGTCCTGCTCGACGGGGTGAGCGGGTCGCCAGGCATCGATCGGTTGCCACCGGCCGGCGCCGCGCTTCAGCGACTCGCGAAAGGCATCGGTAAGGGCAACTTTTCGTCTCCGCCACTGAGCATCGCGCTCGATGATGATCAGCGCACTGAGGCCGGCGTGACGCTGAAACGATGCCGCCGATGCAGCGACTGCATGACCGGCTGCCGTCACGGCTCGAAGCGATCGCTCGATACCAGCCTGCTCGCCGTCGCCTGGCTTCGCGGTGCACGGATCTTCACCGGCGCAACCGTGCTGCAGCTTGCGAGGCGAGAACCGGGCCCCGGCTGGCTGCTCGATGTCGTGCATACCGATGCGAAGCTGCGCAAGCGCCAGGGCGAGCCCCTGCGACTGTCGGCCAGGCGCGTCGTGCTGGCCGCCGGAAGCCTCGGTTCGACCGAGATCCTGATGCGTTCGCGCTCGCGGGGGCAGCTGGAATTCGCCGGGATGCTCGGCCGGAACTTCTCGACGAACGGCGACATGATTGCTGTGGCCTGGGGATTGCACCCGCCCGATGCGGGCGTCGGCACTGACGCCGGCCTTGATGCCGACGTCGGCCCCACGATTTCAGCGATGCTCGATCTGCGCGGAACGAACGGCCCGGGCAGTCGCGACCTCAGCTACGCCGGTATCGTCGTCCAGTCGCTCGTGATTCCGGCGGCGCTACGACGCCTGTACGAAGAGGTCGTAACGACTACGCATGCGCTCAACACGCTGGATCGCGCCGATTCGACTGTGCATTCACGGACCGCCGGCGTCGATCCATGCGCAGTGAGCGCCGAAGCGCTCGATCGCACGCTTGCCGTGGCGATGATGGGTGACGACGGCGCAGCCGGTCAGCTCGAACTCCGCGCAGGCAGCGAGGGCGATGCAGCGATCGACGTGCGCTGGCCCGAGCTGCGCAATCACCCGCTGTTCCGGCAGCAGGTCGCGCTGCTCGACGAGTTGCTCGCCCACTCCGGTGCCGATGTCGGTGCCGATGTCGGTACCGGTGGCGGTGTCCGTGGCAGTGCCGATGGCGGTGCCGGCTCAAGCACACGAAATGCGCTCGCGCTGCCCAATCCTCTGTGGAGCCCGATCCGCGAGCCGGTCGCATCGATTCTCGGTGTCGACAAGGGACCGCTGCTCACCGTCCATCCGCTCGGCGGCTGCCGAATGGGAGAGAACAGCAGCGAAGGCGTCGTGAATCACCTTGGGCAGGTGTTCGATCCGGATTCCGGCGGCGTTCACGACGGCCTCGTCGTTCTCGACGGCTCGATCGTGCCGCGCGCGCTGGGCATCAACCCCGCCTTGACGATCGCCGCACTGGCACTTCGGGCCTGCGAGACGCTGGTGTCCGAATGGGGTTTCGGCGAACAGCCGAGGGGACGCGAGGGCAGTTTCGGCCGCGAACTGGCCGATTCCGCCGGCACGCAGGCCGAAACCCTTATCGAGTTGCGCGAACGAATGAGCGGCCTGCTGCGCCTGGCGAGCCGCGACGGCGGCTCGCGCTTGTACCGGGTCGAACTGACGCTGAACGCGGAAGGTGCAACGCTGCGCCAGTTGGCCGCACCGATGGGCCTGAACCTGAACGTCGCTCCGCAGCGCGAACCCGGCGCCCCGGGCGGGCTGCTTCGCGTGTTCGCCATCGACGACTGGGAGCGAATCGAGCATCCACGCCGAGCCGCAGATCTCGGCCGGGGCGACGACGACATCGAGGTCCGCCTCGAAAACGCGGCGCTGATCTCGGTCCCGGTCAGCGGCTCGATCTGCCTGCTCGTGCGCGAGGACTCGACACCCCGGCAGCGCCGCCGCCGGGCCCTGCGGGCCTGGCTGTGCAACCGGGGCACGCGAGACATCGTGCAGAACCTCGACCGACTGCTTTCGGGGGGCGGCACCATCACCAGCGGATGGCGCATCGCCACGCGGGCAGGCGAAGCCCGCGTGATCGACTACGAGTTGATGCTCGGCGAGCCCAGGAAGCTCGCCCGAACGCCGGAAGCACCCGCCACTGCGCCCTTCGCAGCGAGTGCACCGGTCAAAGGCAGCAAGCGGCTCACTTACGCGACGCACGGCAATCCGTGGCGGCAACTGAGCGAACTGGAGATCACGACCTTCCCTGCGCTGCTGCACGAGTCGCGAGCCTCGGCGAAAACCAGGCGGGGCACCTCCGGCGAACCGCAGGCCTCTCCCGGGAGACCCGTGCTCGCGCTCGACACCGCCTATCTGGCGCGCGTGCAGACGCCACTGCTGCGCATCGTCGCCCATCCGGACCAGCCGAATGCGCTGATCGACCTGGCCTCGGTGACCCTGTACTGGTTCAGGCTGCTGCTCAGCATCCACCTGTGGAGCTTTCGCGAACCCGACGCGCGCTTGCCGGGCGAGCCGCAGCGCCTGCCCGGAAGCCTTCCAGGGCTGCCGAGACCGTCGATCCATTCGATCCCTCTGGGCACGACGCCCGGCGGCGAACCGGTCACCGTCCGGCTCACCCGATATGCGGCGGCCCGATCAGCCGCGGCGCAGCCCCCGGTCGTTCTGATCCATGGCTACAGCACCAGCGGCGCCTGCTTCGCCCACCCGGAGGTCGATCCGAACCTGGCGAGCTGGCTCTGGCAGCGCGGGCGCGACGTCTGGGTCGTCGACCTGCGCACCAGCAGCGGGCTAGCCACCGCAACGCTGCCATGGCGCTTCGAGGACGCCGCGCTGGTCGATCTGCCCGAAGCCTTCGCCTGGATTCGCGACCGGATTCGCCGCGAGCGCGGCAGCGATGCAAAGCTCGACGTCGTCGCACACTGCATGGGCGCCGTGATGTTCTCGATGGCCGTGCTCAGGCCGCCACCGGACCCGGCACAGGCGCCCGAAGATCCCGATTCACCGCCTTGCAGCGCGCGACTGGCCCGAATCCGCCGCGACCTGCCCCACTGGATCGGCCGCGTGGTGTTGTCGCAGGCCGGGCCGATGCTGGCCTTCGATCGCGCGAACGTCTTTCGCGCCTACGTGATGCGCTGGCTGCGCCATTTCCTGCCGCTGACCGACTATCGTTTCCGTGTCGACCCACCGGTCTCGCAGCTCGATCGGCTGATCGACCGCGCGCTCGCCACGCTGCCCTATCCGGAGCACGAGTTCAGACTCGAGAATCCGCTTTTTCGGTCGGCGCCATTCGTCGCGACGCGACACCGGATGGATGCGCTCTACGGCCGCGATTTCGAACTGGCCAACATGGCACCCGGAGTGCTCGATCGCATCGACGACCTGTTCGGCCCGCTCAATATCGAGACGGTTTCGCAGACATTGCACTTCGCGCGCCACAAGACGATTACCGATCGCGGCGGGCGCGCGGTCTATGCGAGCACGGCGAACATCGTCCAGCGCTGGCGCTTTCCGACGCTTTACCTGCACAGCGCCCGCAGCGGCCTGTTCGACCGCACGACCGCCGCACTGATCGAAGCGCGCTTCGCTGCCGCCGGCGTGCCCCTCGTCAACCGCTCGCTGGACGAACTGGGACACCAGGATTCGTTGATCGGCCGGAAGGCCGAGCCCATGTTCGCGGAGATCTCCGAATGGCTCGACGGCAGGCCCCTGATGCCCGATGGACACGGCGGCGGCGCAGGACCGAAGGTGCATCGCGCGACGAACGCGCAGCCTGCGACCGGCGGCACGGGCGCTCCGGTCGTCCGTCTTTCGGTGCGTCCACCGGCCTTCGGGCCGATCGTCTGCGCGAGCCTCGGATCCGACGACGAACTGGAGATCCGCTTCGGCACCGAACCGGCTTTCGGCCCACCCGAGCGACTGGTGCTCGTACCCGTCTCCCGGCTGCCGACCGGTGGCCTCGCGCGCGGGGGCGAACTCGCCCCGCTGTGGCTGGAACGCTGCGGCGACGGCTGGTGGCGCACGACGGCGATGCTGGCGCCGCTACGCACACGAGTCGATGCGGTGCTGATCCTGATCGTGCGTGGCCATCCGGCCTGGGCCGGAGATCCATGCTCTCCACTGCCGGACTACGGCGACGTCAGGGAAGCGATCGAAGCAGCAATCGATACCGAACTGCGCGAAGCAAGCGCCACGCTCGAACCGGGCCTGTTGCTGCTCGACGATCACCGGCCGTGCGATTGCCGGTCCGCCGATAGCGATTGCGATCGCCATCGCGGGCAGCTCGATTCGCGAACCCGCGAAGTCCGGCGCAGGCAGCCGGCGCCAGGCACGGGCTTCCTGCTGGCGAGCTGCCAGTATCCGGCAGGAATGCTCGACAGCCACGTGGCCGAGGCCTCGTTTCGACGCATGCTGGCGCTGCTCGACGCGGCCGGATCGGCCATCCCTCGCGCGCTGCTGTTGCTGGGCGACACGATCTACGCCGATGCAACGGCCGGTCTGTTCGACCCGGTCCACGCCGACGAACGCCTGGCCGCGCGCTACCGCGCACTGCTCGCGATCCCGCCTCTGCGAAAGATCCTGCGACGGCTGCGTGTCCTCGCAATGCCCGACGACCACGAAATCTTCGACAACTGGGAACCGACGGCGCCGCCGCCGCGGGCCGGTACCGTCGCGGACTCCGAGGCCGCCCGGGCGCTCACCGATTCGCGCGCCGCGTTCCTCGCGGTCTTCGGCGGCGGCGATCGCGGCCGCGTCGCGGGACACCATTGCGACGGCGAGCGGAGTCGCAGCAGGGAAGATGACCCCGACGAATCGCGCCTGTGGTTCGAAACCTGCGCCGACGGCCATCCGATATTCATGCTCGACACGCGCACCGCACGCAGCCATCGCGACCCGGCGAGAATCGTCGACGCGACGATCCTCGACGACCGCCAGGCCCGCTGCCTCGAAGACTGGCTGCTGCGCGGCCGCGACCACGCTGGCCCCCGCTTCATCGCCTCGCCGTCGATGCCGCTGCCGCGCCGCCGGCTGCCGGCGGG
>CALLYQ010000190.1 GCA_937858875.1 uncultured Lautropia sp.
CGATGAAGCGAATTCGCTGGCCAACCTCACGGTGACCGACGCGGCCACCGGCGCCGGCAACACCACGCGCTTCGACAACACCCGCGAGGACAGCGTCGACACGGCCGAAATCGGCCTGCGCGGCCGGCTGCGCACGGGCTCGGTCGGCCACGAATGGGTGATCTCGGCCGCGTATTTCCGGCTCGACGTGAAGAACGCCTTCGCCTGGGACTTCTTCAACACGATGGCCACCAGCCTGTATGCGCCGGCGTCCTGGCCGCGACCCGACTTCAGCGACTCGGCCTTCACCGGCAACGACCTGTCCAATCCGGCGCTGAACCTGCGCACTCGCCTGACCAGCTTCGCTGTCGGCGACACGCTGTCGATGCTCGACGACAGGCTGCTGGTCACGCTCGGGCTCCGGCACCAGAACTTCCGCCAGGAGAACTTCGCCTACGACACCGGCCTGGCCTCCGACCCCTACGACGACAGCCGCACGAGTCCGATGGCCGGCGTGGTCTACAAGTTCGGCCGGCACCTGTCGGTCTACGGCAACTACGTCGAAGGGCTCGTGCAGGGCGATACGGCAACCGGCACGCCACCGCCGGCCAACAACGGCGAAGCCCTGGCGCCCTACGTGTCCAAGCAGACGGAGATCGGCCTCAAATACGACGGCGGCAGCCTCGGTGCCAGCGTGGCGCTGTTCTCCACCAGCGAGCCGCGCTCGCTGATCGATGCGAACAACGTCTTCACGTCCGAGGGCGAGAACCGTCACCAGGGCGTCGAGCTGACCGTGTTCGGCGAGGCCACGCGCAGCCTGCGCGGGCTCGGTGGTGCAAGCTGGATCCATGCGGAGCAGCGCGATACCGGCTCGGCCGCCACGAACGGCAAGCGCGTGATCGGCGTGCCGAGGTTCCAGGCCAACCTGGGCGCCGAATGGGCCGTTCCGGGCCTTCAGGGCCTGTCGATCGACGGCCGGGTCCTCTACACCGGATCGAGCTATGCCGACGCCGGCAACCTTCTAAGAGCACCGAGCTGGACGCGCCTGGACGCCGGCGTGCGCTACCTGATGGACGTGGGCGGCCACCTGCTCACGCTGCGCGCGCGCATCGACAACCTCGCCGACCGCGACTACTGGGCATCGGCCGGGGGCTTTCCCGGCAGCGGCTATCTGGTGGTCGGCGCACCGCGCACCTTCACGCTCAGCGCGAGCCTGGATTGCTGAACCCCTGCTGACCCGGCGCGCCGTCAAGACCTGGAGCTGGCTGCACAAGTGGAGCAGCCTGGTCTGTACGCTGTTCATGCTGCTGCTGTGCCTGACCGGGCTGCCGCTGATCTTCCATCACGAGATCGGCCACCTGCTGGGCACCGAGATCGAGTCGCCGCCGATGCCGGCGGATGCGCCGCGCGCGAGCGCCGACCGGGTGCTCGCCACCGCCAACGCGCTGTACCCGGAACGCATCGTCCAGTTCGCCGGGCACGACGACCACGACGACACGATCTGGTTCGCCACCCTCACGCATACGCCGGAGCCGACCAGCGACTTCAGGTCGGTGATCGTCGATGCGCGCACCAGCGCCGTGCTCGGCGACCCCCCGGTCAACGAAGGCTTCATGCACGTGATGTTTCAACTGCACGTGGACCTGTTCGCCGGCTTGCCGGGCAAGCTGTTTCTCGGCTTCATGGGGCTGCTGCTGCTGGTGTCCATCGTTTCCGGCGTCGTGCTGTATGCGCCGTTCATGCGCAAGCTGCGCTTCGGCGAGGTCCGGCGCCAGCGCTCGCCGCGCATCAAGTGGCTGGACCTGCACAACCTGCTGGGCATCGTCACAGTCGTCTGGCTCTTCGTCGTCGGCGCCACCGGCGTCATCAACACCTGGGCCGACCTGCTGTTCAAGTACTGGCAGCAGGATCAGTTGACCACGCTGCTGGTGCCCTATCGGGGCGAGCCGCTGGTGCCCGTGGCCGAACGGGCTTCGGTGCAGCGCTCGCTCGATGCGGCGCTGGCGGCAGCGCCGCGCCACCGGCTGCGCTTCATTGCGTTCCCGGGCACGGCATTCTCGAGCCCGCACCACTACACCTTCTTCCTGCGTGGCGATACGCCACTGACTTCGCGGCTGTACCAGACCGTGCTGGTCGACGCACGCACCGCCGAAGTGACTGCCGCGCCGGCGCTGCCTTGGTACCTGGTCATGCTGCTGGTCTCGCAGCCGCTGCATTTCGGCGACTATGCCGGCATGCCGATGCAGATCCTCTGGGCACTGCTGGACATCGCAACGATCATCGTGCTGGGCAGCGGCCTGTATTTGTGGCTCAAGCGCAGGCAGCCGCGCTCGCTGGTCGAGGAGGCCGGCGTCGCCGTGCCCGACAACGGACGGTGATTCGCAACATCGATCGTCGTCACGACGATCGCCAGCTCACGATTCATTCCACGAGAACATCCACCGGTACATCCAGCGCTCGCGCAAGCCTGCGCATCGTGGCCACCGGACCTGCGCGCTTGCCGCCTTCGATCTGGCTCAGATAGGGCTTGCTGATACCCGCGGCAGCCGCGAGCTGCTCCTGGCTGAGCCCCCGATGTTCGCGCCAGGCACGCACCAGGTGCATTCCGGCCAATTCGGCTTGCAGGACTGCATGCGGGATACGAAAGCCATCATCCTCGCGGTCGAACCGTTCGAGATCCGCAAGGTCCTCGATATCCTCGACCGCCTCTCGCAATCGCTGCCACAACTCGATGGGCACGACGGCGAAGGCGGGTTTTCCGTCCTTCTCGAGGATCTGCACTTTACTCATTCGTACACCTGCCCTCTTGCGCCGACCTTGATGACCAGCAGCACCAGACGATCGTCCTGCACGCGGTAGATCACCCGCCAGTCCTGCACTCGCAGCCGCATCTCCTGTCTGCCTGTAAGCGCGCTCACATTCCGGTTCGGCGCATAGGGATCGCGCGCCACATCTTCGATCTTTGCAAGGATCAGTCGCCGAACGTTCCGTGGCAGTGTCTTCAGGGTTTTGGCTGCTTCGCGACTGTATTCGATCGAGTGCACGACTGATGTTAGCATTGTGCTAACATCGCTGCCAACACCTTTGGTAGCGGCAGACAATCCGGA
>CALLYQ010000191.1 GCA_937858875.1 uncultured Lautropia sp.
GGCCAAACGCAGGGCGCGGGTCCGCCGAGCGTGACAGCAGGGGGGCCGGAACCTCTGCATCGGTCGGAATCCGGTCGTCGAAATGTCGCATTTCGTTCCTCGCGCGAAGCACAGGGGCGAGATGATAACCGCGACCCGGAGGGCCGCCGGCCGCCCGGTCATCCCCCTGGCGGCCCGAGCCGGCGTGCGAGTTCGACTGCGCTGCGCACCTCCATCTTCGCGAAGATGTTCGCCCGATGGACCTCGACGGTGCGCACGCTGATGCCCAGTTCGTGGGCGATCACCTTGTTCAGCTTGCCGGCGAGCACGAGGTCCATGACCTCGCGCTCGCGCGTGCTCAGGCTGGCAATGCAGCTCTCGACCGAGGCGGCGTCGCGTGCGCTGTCGATCCGGCAGGCCGATTCGGCCAGCGCCTCGATCAACCGGTCGGCCAGCCGGTTGTCGTTGAACGGCTTCTCGAAGAAATCGTAGGCGCCGCGCTTGAGCGCGTCGACTGCCATGCCGATGTCGCCGTGGCCGGTCAGGAAGACGATCGGCACGAGCTCCGTGTGTCCGTCGGCGGCCAGTCGCTCGAACAGTTCGAGGCCCGACATCCGCTTCATCCGGACGTCGAGCAGCAGGCAGGCCGGACCATGCGGCCAATCGGATGATTCCGCCACGTGCGCGAGCAAGTCCTCGGCGCTGGCGAAGTGCCGGGCCTCGAGCCCGCGCGACTGCAGCAGGAACAGCAGCGCGTCGGCGAGGGCCGCGTCGTCTTCGACGACGTGGACGATGCTGGGGCTGGCAGGCCGCACGCTCATGCGCTCGTCTCCTCGACCGGCAGTTCGAAGCGGAAGATCGCGCCGCCTCCGTCTCTTCGTCGGTGGCGCAGCTTGCCGCCGTGCGCCTCGATGACGGTGCGGCACAGGCTCAGGCCGATGCCCAGGCCGTCCGGCTTGGTCGTGAAGAAGGCGCTGAACAGCTGGCCCTCGTGCTCCGACGCGATCCCCTTGCCGCGATCGCGCACCTCGACGGCCACCGCGCGGCGTCCGTCGTCGTCGATCCGTGCGGCTTCGATCTCGAGCAGTCGTTGCGGCCGCGGCATGCCGTCCATCGCCTCGAAGCCGTTGCGGGTCAGGTTCAACAACACCTGCTCGAGCATCGTGCGGTCGCCGAGCACGACTGCGTTTTCGTCGATCCGCCACTCGAAGCGGCCGCCGTTCTTGCTGGCCTGCAGCCGGATCAGCGGCTCGACCGAACGCAGCAACTCGCCGATCGCCATCTCCCTGCAGTCGATCTGGCGCCGCCGCACGAATTCCTGGACGCTGCGGATCACCCGGCCGGCTCGTTCGGACTGGCCGCGGATCCGCGCCAGCGCCGCGCGCAGCGTCGCCGCATCGGCCGGTGCCTCGTGCTCGAGCAGATTCTCGCAGGCGGTCGTGTAGCTGGTGATCGCAGCCAGCGGCTGGTTCAGTTCGTGCGACAGCACCGACGCCACTTCGCCGAGCAGCGCCATCCGGGCGTTGGCCTGCAGCTTCTCCTGCTGGCTGCGCAGCGCGCGTTCCGCACTCGCGCGCAGTTGCCAGTCGCGCCACAGCAGCCCGGCCGCACCGGCCAGCGCCAGCGTGACGACGACCAGCAGCGCGGTCAGCAGGTTCGGAATCAGTTTCGGCTCGCCCTGGACACTGTTGGTGCGCAACTGCAGCGACACGCCGGGGAGCTCGAGCGGCGCGGCTGCCGTGTAGACGCCGGCCCCGTGCAGCCCCGATGACGATCGCGCCACGAAAGTGCCGTCGGGCTCGGTCAGGTAGATCTGGTGCGACTGCAGGATGGCGGTCGGCAGCATCCGGTCGAGCAGCAAGGGGGTCGAGTAGCTGGCGACCAGGGCCCGGGACGGGCGCGAGGCGACCGGCACGACCAGATCGACGATCTCGAAGCCGCTGGTTTCGCTCATCCTGACGTAGTACGAACGCGAATACAGCGGGCGATCGAAACCGATCGCCGAGCGCAAGGCCAGCGTCGCTTCGAAGCCGAGCTGCCGTCGCTGCCGTGCATCGAGCCGGGGCCTCGGGGCGGGCGCGTCGACCGCCTGCAGAATCCTGCCGTCCTCGCTGCGAAGCTCGACGCGCAGCAGCGCCTGG
>CALLYQ010000192.1 GCA_937858875.1 uncultured Lautropia sp.
CTACGACGAGGCCGGCAGGGTGTTCGGCCGCGCACGTCCGGCCACCGGCTTCTCGCTCGAACTGCGCGCTCTGGCCGACCTGCAGCCCGACGTCCCGCCGGCGCCGGCGATCCGCGCGCCCTGGTCCGACGACGGCGCGCTGCTCGACGCGATGGCGAAGTTGCGCGCCGCCGGCGAGATCGTCATCCAGGTGCTTCCGGGCACCGAACATGAACAGCAGGAGTTCGCCTGTGACCGCGAACTCGTGGACCAAGGCGGCCGGTGGACGGTTCGCGAACTGAACAAGGAATGAAGGCGATGGCCAGGAACGTGGTGATCATCGGTACCCAGTGGGGCGACGAGGGCAAGGGCAAGCTGGTCGACTGGCTGACCGAAACGGCGCGCGGCGTCGTGCGCTTCCAGGGCGGCCACAACGCCGGCCACACGCTGGTGATCGGGGGTCGCCGGCAGGTGCTGCGCCTGATTCCTTCCGGGATCCTGCGCGACGACGTGACCTGCTACATCGGCAATGGCGTCGTCGTTTCGCCGACCGCGCTGCTGCATGAGATCGACGAGCTCGAGACGGCCGGCATCTCGGTGCGCGAACGGCTTCGCATCAGCGGAACCGCCACGCTGCTGCTGCCGTATCACGTGGCGCTCGACCAGGCGCGCGAGGCGCAGCGCGGCGAAGCCAAGATCGGCACGACCGGGCGCGGCGTCGGGCCGGCCTACGAGGACAAGGTGGCCCGGGGCGGGCTGCGCGTGCAGGACCTGCAGGATCCTGCGGGCTTTCGCGCACGCGTGGCCGAGGTGCTCGAGCTGCACAACTTCGTGCTCGAACGCTATCTGGGTGCGCAGCCGCTGGATCCTGCCAAGGTGGCCGACGAGGCGCTCGAACTCGGCGAACGGATCCGTTCGATGGTCGCCGACGTGCCGACGCTGCTGGCCGCCGCGATGGCGCGCGGCGAGCCGCTGCTGTTCGAAGGCGCGCAGGGTGCGCTGCTCGACGTCGACCACGGCACCTACCCGTTCGTGACCAGCAGCAACTGCGTGGCCGGTGCGGCCGCCGCGGGCGCCGGGGTCGGGCCGCAGGCGCTGCACCGCGTCCTCGGGATCGTGAAGGCCTACACGACGCGCGTCGGCTCGGGTCCGTTCCCGACCGAACTGAACGACGCGGTCGGCAAGCACCTGGCGACCGTCGGCAAGGAATTCGGGTCGGTCACCGGGCGGCCGCGCCGCTGCGGCTGGTTCGATGCGCCTGCGCTGCGCCGCTCGATCCAGATCAACGGCATCGACGGGCTCGTCGTCACGAAGCTCGACGTGCTCGACGGCCTGTCGACGGTCAAGCTGTGCGTCGGCTACCGTCGCGACGGCGAGATGCTCGATATGCTGCCCTTCGGCGCCGACGAACTGGCGCGTTGCGAGCCGGTCTACGAGGAGATGCCCGGCTGGACCGACTCCACGGTCGGCGTTCGCGACTGGGATCGCCTGCCGGTCAATGCGCGTCGCTATCTCGAGCGCCTGGTCGAGGTCGCCGGCGCGCCGATCGACATGGTGTCGACCGGCCCCGATCGCGACGAGACCATTCTGATCCGCCACCCGTTCCGCTGAGAACGCGCGACGGATCGCTGCTCTTCTTCCACTATCCACGCGTGCCGAGACTGCGATGCGCGATCTCTACGTTTCCTGGGACGAATACAACCGCCTGGTCGAGAAGCTCGCATTGAAGGTCTGGGAATCGGGCTGGAACTTCGACGCGATCGTCTGCCTGGCGCGCGGCGGGCTGCGCATCGGCGACGTGCTGTCGCGCGTGTTCGACAAGCCGCTCGGCGTGCTGTTCACGAGCTCGTATCGCGAGGAGGGCGGCACGCGCCAGAGCCGCCTGCAGATCGGCGAGCACATCGCCAGCGCGGTGCCGCTGCCGGGGCCGCGCTGGCTGCTGGCCGACGATCTCGTCGACTCGGGAATCACGCTGGTCGAGGCGTTGCCGGCGCTGAAGGCGCGCCATCCGCAAGTCGAGGAAATCCGGTCGGCCGTGCTGTGGGCCAAGGGCTCGTCGGTCGCGAAGCCCGACTACTGCATGGAGTATCTGCCGTCGAATCCGTGGATCCACCAGCCGTTCGAGGAGTACGATCACATGCGCCCGAGCGACCTGAAGGCGCGCTGGGGGTGAGTGGCGCGCAGGGGCTTCGCTTTCCGGGCAGGGAAACAAAAATGCCTGCTTGCGCAGGCATTTGTATTGGTGCCCAGAAGAGGACTCGAACCTCCACAGTGTTGCCACCGCCAGGACCTGAACCTGGTGCGTCTACCAATTCCGCCATCTGGGCTGCGGGCCGGCCGGAGGTTCCGACTGGCTGCGGCCGACCGGGTCGACCGCGTGTAGAGGCGCGAATTCTAGTCGACTGATGGAATTTGTCAAATCGACAATCGCTACATGACAACGAAGAAACCGTGGTACGCGCCGACGCGCGAAGAAATCCTCGAATGCCTGCGCGGCGCCGGTGTCCCGATGACGCCGGCCGAGCTCGCCGAGCGCCTGGCGGTGCCGCCGGCGCACGTCGAGTCGCTGAACAAGCGACTGGCGGCGATGGAGCGCGACGGGCAACTGCTGCCCAACCGCAAAGGGGTGCTGCTGCTGGCCAGCAAGCTCGACCTGATCGCCGGCAAGGTGCAGGGACACCGCGACGGCTTCGGCTTCCTGCTGCCCGACGGCGGCGGGCCTGACGTGTTCCTGTCGCCGCGCGAGATGCAGAAGGCGATGCACGGCGACCGGGTGCTGGTCAAGCAGACCGGATACGACTCGCGCGGCCGCCCCGAAGGGCGCATCGTCGAGGTCACCGACCGCGCGCATCGGCGGCTGGTCGGCCGCTTCCTGAACGAGCGCGGCGTCAGCATCGTCGTGCCCGAGGACCAGCGGATCAAGCACGACATCGTGATCCCGCCCGGAGACACGCACCGCGCCCAGCACGGCCAGGTCGTCACCGCCGAGATCGTCGATCCGCCGGCCAATGGTGCGCCGCCGATCGGACGCGTCGTCGAGGTCCTCGGCGAGATCGAGGACCCCGGCATGGAGATCGAGATCGCCGTGCGCAAGTTCGACGTGCCGCACCAGTTCAGCGAGGCGGCGCTCGAGCAGGCGGAGGCGCTGCCCGCCACCGTGCGGCCGGTCGACCTGCGGCGTCGCGTCGACCTGCGCGACGTGCCTCTGGTGACGATCGACGGCGAGGACGCGCGCGACTTCGACGATGCGGTCTACTGCGAGCCGTTCGAGATCGACGGCGATTCCCGCGAATCGGTCGGCGAGGGGCTCGGCGAAGACGACAATGGTGACGGCGATGCTGGCAGCAGGGTCGGGCTACTTGATGTCGATGTCGACGCCGACGCCGACGCCGACGCCGATACCGGCGGCGCCTCGGCTGGCGCCGGTGCGGGCGCCGTCGGCGAGGCGCGCGTCGCGACCGGTTTCCGGTTGCTGGTGGCGATCGCCGACGTCTCGCACTACGTGAAGCCGGGCGACGCTCTCGACGCCGATGCGCTCGAGCGCAGCACTTCGGTCTACTTCCCGCGTCGCGTGATCCCGATGCTGCCCGAGAAGCTGTCCAACGGGTTGTGTTCGCTGAACCCGCAGATCGACCGGCTCGTGCTCGTCTGCGACATGGTCATCGACGCCGGCGGGCGGATCCGTGCCTATCAGTTCTACGAGGCCGTCATGCACTCGGCGGCGCGCCTGACCTACGACGAGGTCTGGACGATGCTGTCGGGCGGACCGAAGCTGCCGCCGGGCCGGCAGGCGCTGCTGCCGCAACTGCGCAAGCTGCACGAGTTGTACCGCGTGCTCGCCCGCGCCCGCGCTCGGCGCGGCGCGATGGAGATCGAGACGGTCGAGACGCAGATCATCTGCGATCCGGCCGGCCGCATCGAACGGATCGTGCCGCGCACCCGCAACGACGCACACCGGCTGATCGAGGAATGCATGCTGGCAGCCAACGTCTGCGCCGCCGATTTCATGCTGCGCGGCAAGCACCCGGGGCTGTTCCGGATCCACGAGGGCCCGACGCCGGAGAAGCTGCAGTTGCTGCGTGAGTTCCTGCGTACGGTCGGGCTGTCGCTGGGCGGCGGCGCCGACCCGAGCCCGCGCGACTACGCCACCCTGGCCGCGCAGATGCAGGCGCGGCCCGAACACCTGCTGATGCAGACGATGCTGCTGCGCTCGATGCAGCAGGCGGTCTATTCGCCGGACAACGTCGGCCACTTCGGGCTGGCCTACGCTGCCTATGCGCATTTCACGTCGCCGATCCGCCGCTATCCGGACCTGCTCACACATCGCGTGATCAAGGCGCTGCTGCGCGGCGAGCGCTACCGGCCGGCGCCGCTCGACGACGGCAACGAGGCTGCCGGCAGCCCGACTCGCCGCTCTCGCGGCCGGCGCGACGCCGAGGCCGAGAAAGCCGAGCTCCAGCAAACCTGGCGCGCGCTCGGCGCCTTGTGCTCCGAGCACGAACGCCGTGCCGACGAGGCCTCGCGCGACGTCGAGGCCTGGCTCAAGTGCATGTACATGCGCGAGCGCGTCGGTGAGCAGTTCACGGGACGGATCACCGGCGTGGCGCCGTTCGGCGTCTTCGTCACGCTCAACGAGCTGTATGTCGAGGGCATGGTCCACGTCTCCGAGCTGGGCGGCGAGTACTTCCAGTACATCGAGGCCGGCAACGAGTTGCGCGGCGAGCGCACCGGCCGACGCTACCGCTTGACCGACCCGATCGACGTGCAGGTTTCGCGCGTCGATCTCGAGGCCCGGCGCATGGAGTTCAGGCTTGTCGAGCGTACCGATTTCCGCAGCCTCGTGCGCGATCGGCAACGCGCGGCGCGCGACGGCGCGAAGACGAGCGTGGCGGCACGCGTGGCGGCGGCCGACGAGGCGGCACGTCCGGCCGAGTCCGAGAACGCGAAGCAGCCGCTGGACGCTGGCGACGCCGGTGTCCCGGCGGCGGGGCGCGGCACGAAGGACTACGCCGACGACCTGCCGGCACTGTCGCTGCCGCCTCGCGCCCTCGCCCGCATGACAG
>CALLYQ010000193.1 GCA_937858875.1 uncultured Lautropia sp.
ACTTCCACTACCGGCCGTTTCCGCTGAAGTACGGCTACTGGCTCGAAGGAACGAAACTCGAACGCGAGGAGCGGCGGCTCGCCCGGAACTTCGGCTTCTGCACGGCGACCACGCGCGCCGAGTGGGAAACGCTCGACGGCTACGGCACCGGCGCGGCCAGCGACTGGTTCCCGAACGGGGTCGACGCCAGCTTCTTCGCTCCCGGCGACGAAGACTACGACCCGGACCAGATCTGCTTCGTCGGTAGAATGGACTATTACCCGAACCAGGAGTGCATGGCGGACTTCTGCCGGAACACCTGGCCGCTGGTGCTCGCGCGGCGCCCGTCGATGAAGCTTGCGATCGTCGGAGCCGATCCGTCTCCGGCGGTCCGGAAGCTGGGCGAGCTGCCGAACGTGACAGTCACCGGCTCGGTGCCCGACGTACGGCCGTACGTCCGGCGGTCGGCCGCGATGGTCGCTCCGCTGAACATCGCCCGGGGTACGCAGAACAAGATACTCGAAGGCATGGCCATGGGCGTGCCGGTGATTTCGAGCCGGGTCGCCGCGGGCGGCGTCGACGCCGTGGCCGACGAGAACCTGCTCGTGGCCGACACGCCCGAGCAATGGGCCGAAGCCATCATCGGCCTCGCCGTCGACCCGGACAAGCGGCGCCGCATCGCCGAGTCGGGCAGGGCGCGAATGCTGTCGCACCACGCCTGGCCCAGTTCGATGAAGCGGCTCGACGGCATCGTCGAGCGGCGCCTGGATCTTTGGAACCGTCAGAAAGGAACTCGTCAATGAAGGTCAGTATCTTCGGTCTCGGCTACGTCGGAGCCGTCTCCCTGGCTTGCCTGGCACGCGATGGCCACCAGGTGATCGGCGTGGACGTCGATCCGGCCAAGCTGGCGATGCTGCGCGAAGGCATCACGCCGGTCGTCGAAGAAGGCATGGTCGATCTCGTTCGCGAGGTCGTGGCCAGCGGCAAGGTCACCGTGACCGAGGACGTGCGCGAGGCGATTCACGGCAGCGAACTCTCGCTGATCTGCGTGGGCACGCCGTCGGCCCCGAACGGCAGCCAGGACCAGAGTGCGGTGCTGCGTCTGGCTGCCGACATCGGCCGTGCGCTGGCCGACAAGCCGGACACGCACGTGCTGGTGTTCCGCTCCACGCTGGCGCCCGGAACCGTCGAGACGGTCGTGAAGCCGATCATCGAGCGCGAGTCGGACAAGCGCGACGGCAAGGGGTTTCACCTGTGCTTCCAGCCGGAGTTCCTGCGTGAAGGATCGTCGATCAGGGATTACGACAAGCCGCCGTTCACGATCATCGGTGCGAACGATCCTCACCCGGTGGCCGTGCTCAAGCAACTGTTCGGCCATCTGCCCTGCGAGTTCATCGAAACCTCGGTCGGCACGGCCGAGATGATGAAGTACTGCTGCAACAACTTTCACGCGCTGAAGATCACCTTCGCCAACGAGACGGCGCGCCTGTGCGAAGCGATCGGCGTCGATCCGTTCGAGGTCATGGATCTGGTCTGCCGGGATCGGCAGCTGAACATCTCGCCGGCCTACCTGAAACCCGGTTTCGCGTTCGGCGGCTCGTGCCTGCCCAAGGACCTGCGTGCAACGAACTACATCGCACGTTCGCACGACGTGGAACTGCCGATGCTTGGCGCGATCCTCGAGTCGAACCGCCTGCACCTGAACCACGCCATCGACAAGGTGCTGGCCAGCGGCGCGCGCCGGGTCGCGATGATCGGCCTGTCGTTCAAGACCGGCACCGACGATCTGCGCGAAAGCCCGCTGGTGATGCTTGCCGAGGCACTGATCGGCAAGGGGGTCAAGCTGTCGGTGTTCGATCCCGACGTGAGCCTGTCGCGGCTGCTCGGCGCGAACAAGCGCTTCATCGAGGCGCATCTGCCGCATATCGGCGAACTGGTCAGCGACGACCTGGCGGCCACCGTGGCCGATGCCGAATTGGTCGTGATCGGGACCAGCAATCGCGTGGTACTCGACGAGCTGGCGCGTGTGGTGCAGCCGTCGCAGAAGCTGCTGGATCTGGTCAACGTGCGTGCGAGCGCGCTCGCCGACACGGCCCAGGGCCTGTGCTGGTAAGACCCGCGGGCAGTTGGCAATGAGCCGCGAGCAGAAGGCCTGGAAGCGCACGTTCTGGCTGTCGGCGCTTCTGTCGGTCCTGCTCGTGGCTTCGCTTGCGCCGTACCTGACCAGTTCGACCGAGCTGGTGCGCTTGCGGAATTCGCTGCTGTACCAGCCGATTACGGCGGATGCCCAATGGACGCCGGCGCAGCCGCCCGATGACTACCTCGTCGAGCGCTCAGCGCCGACATCGATGTTCGAACGGATCGCGACCCGGGAGAAATTCCTTGTACCGGAGAACGACTGGGAGACGGCGTTGCGCATCGGCCGGCACCTGGTGCACAAAGCCGATGCTACGGGGAGGTCCGGTCCGATCCAACAGGATCTCGAGCAGACCTATCGGCGTATCACGGAAGCCGGCGACGGCTACTGCGGCGACTATGTCGACGTTTTCACCGGGCTCGCGACGACTGTCGGCATCTTCACCCGATCCTGGGCGTTCTCGTTCGACGGCTTCGGTGGCCACGGCCACATCTTCAACGAGATCTGGGATCGCCAGGCCGGTGCCTGGCGGATGATCGACGTGTTCAACAACTACTACGTCGTCGACGCCGAGGAGCGGCCGCTGTCGGCACTCGAGTTCCGGGAGCAACTTCTTCGCGGCGAGGAAATCCGCTGGCGGGCGGTCGACGGCTCGGCCCGACCGGGCTTCGTTTTTCCGGAGAAAGCGCTTGACTACTACAGTCGTGGCGCACCGGAGTGGTATCTGTGGTGGGGGAACAACGTGTTCGACTATGACGGCAACGAGATCGTTGGTCTCGCGAGCGGCGCGGGACGATCGGTCGCACAGCTGGCAGCCATAGCCGCCGGTGTGCATCCGACGATCCGCGTAATCCACATGCAGGAAAACGAAGCGCGAAGAGTCGAACTCGTACGCCTTCGATATCACTTGATCGCTGCTTCGGCGCTGCTGGCGCTGCTGTTCGCAGTCATGCTCTTCAGCCTGTTGAGAATGCGCAGTGCCCGCAGGGCAGGTCGCGCCGTGGAATACGCCCGATGAGCCTGCGCGACATCTTCATTACCGTGGTCGTTCTCGGCATCCTGCCGTTCGCGCTGAGGCACCCGTCGACCGGAATCCTGTTGTGGACGTGGATCAGCATCATGAACCCCCACAAGCTGGCGTGGGGTTTCGCGTACAACATGCCGTTCGCCGCGATGGCGGCCGGGGTTACCTTCGTCGCGATGTTCGCCACGAAGGACAAGGTCCAGCTCGGGCGTGATCCGATCATCACGGCCATCGTCGCCTTCGTTGCCTGGATGGGGTTGACGACGCTGCTGGCCTTCGACCGGTCCGGTTCCTGGGTGCAGCTCGTCAAGGTCTTCAAGATCCAGCTGATGACGCTCGTAGCCATCGCAGTGCTGAACGAGAAACATCACCTGAAGGCGTTCGTCTGGGTGAATGCGTTGTCTCTGGCGTTCTACGGAACGAAGGGCGGTCTGTTCACGCTGACGACCGGCGGTGGCGAGCGCGTGTGGGGGCCGCCCGGCGGCTTCATCGAGGGCAACAACGAACTCGCGCTGGCGTTGGTCATGGCGATTCCGCTGCTCTATTACCTGCGGCTGACTTCCACGCAACAGTGGCTTCGCATGGCCTTGCTTGGAATGATGCTGCTCACCGGCGTCTCCGTGCTCGGTACGCATTCGCGGGGCGCACTTCTGGCGATCGTCGCGATGGTGGCGTTCCTCTGGTGGAAGTCGCCGCGCAAGGTCATCACGCTGGTGCCGATTTCGGTCCTGGGCCTGGCCATGCTTGCCTTCATGCCCGAAAACTGGGTCGAGCGGATGAATACGATCCAGACGTACGAGCAGGACGGCTCGGCGATGGGTCGGATCAACGCCTGGTGGACGATGTTCAACCTGGCGAACGATCGCTTCTTCGGTGGCGGATTCGACGTCTACACGCCTCAGATCTTCAATATGTATGCGCCCGATCCGTCGGTCGCGAGGGCGGCGCACAGCATCTATTTCCAGGTGCTCGGCGAGCACGGCTGGGTCGGTCTGCTGCTGTTCCTGTCGATCTGGATCATCGGATGGCGCAAGGCCTCCAAGATTCGCGCGCTTGCCAAGAACGACGGCGCGAATCGAGATCTGTACCTGCTGGCCGGCATGTGCCAGGTCTCGTTCATCGGCTATGCGGTCGGAGGCGCTTTCCTGAGCCTTGCTTACTTCGATCTACCGTACAACATCCTGGTCATGCTGATCATCTCGCACCGGCTGCTTCTTCAGGGGCAGCAGCAGCCGTCGGTAGCCGCGGGCCCGCTGGGCCTTCCGCCGAGAACGGGCTGCCGGATGCCGGTGGCGTCCGCCGCCCGAGCAGCGAGACAACTTCAGACACGCGTCTGAAGGCGGTTCAGACAGGTCTGTCCAGCGTTTCGGTGGCGTCGACGTAGAGATCGACAGTCTGGCCCGGCCGCGACCAGGCGATTCTCGGGCGCATCGAAGAGATCATGAACTGGTGGCCGAGAACGGAGAGAAAGGCGGCCCATCCGATCGGGCGCGCGCCCAGGCGCGCATGGGCCTTTGCCGAGGCACGGTTCGCCAGGTGAACCCAACTCAGCGTTGCTTCGACGTTCCGGTCTCGGAGGTGCTCGGCGGCAGCGTCCCAAAGGCGGGCGAACAGCCTGCCCAGCCGATAACGAGGCTCGATGAAGAAGTCGTAGTCCCACTCGACTCGCGAGGCCGGAACCGCATGCATTCGGCAGCGTACGATCCGCTCGCGCAGCACACCGTGTTGCAGCCACATGAAGCCGAGCAGTTCGCCCTGCTTGAGTGCGGCGATACAGACGCTTCCGTCGTCGAAACGTTGCGGGATTGCACCCACGGGCCTGTCGAAGGCCGCCTCGGCGACCGCGGTTCTGTCGATCTCGGCAACGACCACGGGGTCGTTCGGCCGCTCCGGTACGAGGCGCGCCGCCGGAACCGGCTGCAGATAGAACTTCAGGACGTGGAAGCCGCCCTTTCCGCGGAGGAGCTTTCCCAGCGTGCGGTCGGTCGCGTAGACCAGCCAGCCGCCGAACCCCATGTTGCGAATGTCGGATAGCGTCTCATGCGCGCGCATCACTTCGCGGGGTTCTTCCACTTGCCCGCGCGTTGCAGTCGCTCGCGCAATCCCGGCAGATCGATCCCGGCAGAGTAGGCTCGGTGTGCATACGCAAGCGACTTGTCGTAGTTGCCTACGTCGGCATAGCCCAAACCGAGGTTGTACTGGATGTAGGGGCTGGCCGGCTTGCTCCGGTCGGCTGCGTCGAGCTGCGTGGTGGCGTCCTTGAGCCGCTTCTCCGATACCAGGAAATGGGCGTAAAGCACTCGCACTTGCGGGTCGTCAGGGACGAACCTGATCGCTCGCTCGAAGTAGCACTCGACCGTGTAACGGGCGCCTCGCACGTGGGCCGTGCCTTCCTTGCGTCCGAGGCGAGCCATCGCGTCGAGCGCCACCGGATGGTTCGGAAATGCATGCAGGGTGTAGGCGATGTCCCCGCCGATCTGGGTCGACGATTGGCCACCGGTCAGCGCCACGACCTTCGGCGTGAAGTGATGGCGCTCGACGACATCCCTCTTGTCCTTCGGCGTGGTTCTGTAGTCGAACGGGCCGTAGCCGGTTTCGAGCCCGCCACAGAACCAGCCGGACTGGACCTGCGCGGCAGAAACGGCAGGCATGGCGCTCGCCGCCGCGATCGCGAGGGCGATGGCCCAAGGTTTCATCCGTTGCACGGGGCGGTCAGCCGCCGGCCTGGCTTTCGACGAAGGCCGCAAGCGATCCGAAGGTGGCAAAGACATCTGCGCTGACCTCATCATCGGAAATCGAAATTCCGGTCGACTCCTCGATGGCGGCGAGGATGCCGACCACGGCCATCGAATCGAGTTCCGGGATGCTGCCGAGCATCTCGGTTTCCGTGGAGAAATAGGACGGTGGGTACGCTGGCCCGAGCTGAGCGCTCAGGATCTGGCGAAGGGAGTCTTGTGACATCGTCGAGACCTGGTCCGGTGAGGAGGCATCCGAAGAAGCCGCATTCTACCGTCGCTGTCGCAAAGCCCCAGTGACAAATCCGACAGGCACGCTGCAGGGAATTCGATAGACTCACCCCGTCCCGAGTCAGGAACTCCAGATGGCACAACTTCTCGCCGATTTGCTCCTCCAGTCCGCACAGCGCAGCCCCGATGCGCCGGCACTTCGCGCCGGATCGAATTCGTACAGCTACTCGGAACTGGCCGCGCAGGTCAGACGCTTCGCGGCGGCCCTGCGCTCTGTCGCGAACATCGGCCGGTCGGCGCGGGTTGGCGTCTGGCTCGACAAGCGGCTGGAAACGGTCGTCGCCTTGTTCGGAACCGCTCATGCCGGCGCCGTGTTCGTTCCGATCAACCCGCTGCTGAAGGCCGAGCAGGCCGCATACATCGCGCGCGACTGCAATGTCGAGGTGTTGGTCACCACAGCACAGCGCTACGCAGGCTTCGCCTCCTTGCGCGAACAGTGTCCCGACCTTCGCCAGGTCGTCCTCGTCGACGGCGATCCCGCGGCACTGGAGGACAGGCAGGTCGGGCGCGACGCGGAGCCGTGGCATTGGACCCGGATGCTCGAAGCAGCCGATGCCGGTGCGCAGCCGCATCGGGTGATCGACGCAGACATGGCGGGGATCCTGTATACCTCGGGCAGCACCGGCAAGCCGAAAGGCGTCGTTCTGTCGCATCGAAACATCGTGGCCGGCGCGCACAGCGTGTCGACCTACCTCGGCAATACCGCCGAAGACAGAATCCTCGCGGCACTGCCCCTGTCCTTCGACTACGGGCTGTCGCAGCTCACCACGGCCTTCCTGGTCGGCGCGAGCGCGGTGCTCCACAACTACCTGCTCCCCCAGGATGCGATCCGCGCGATGGCACGCGAACGGATTACCGGCCTGGCGGCCGTTCCGCCGCTGTGGCTGCAGCTCGCGACGCTCGACTGGCCGCCGGCCGTCGGAGAGCATCTGCGCTATTTCACGAACTCCGGCGGCGCGATGCCCACGACCTTGCTTGCCGATCTGCGCAAGCGCGCGCCGCGTGCGAAGCCGTTCCTCATGTACGGCCTGACCGAGGCCTTCCGTTCGACCTACCTGCCGCCAGAGGAAGTCGACCGACGCCCCACCCCGATGGGCAAGGCCATTCCGAATGCCGAGATTCTCGTGGTTCGCGAAGACGGCAGCGAATGCGCACCCGGCGAGCCGGGCGAACTGGTCCATCGCGGAGCGCTGGTCTCGATGGGCTACTGGAACGACCCCGAGAAGACCGCCGAGCGCTTCAAGCCGGTTCCCGGCCAGCGCAAGGAACTCGTTCTTACCGAACTGGCAGTGTGGTCAGGTGACACCGTGAAGAAGGACGATGAGGGTTTCCTCTACTTCGTGAGTCGGCGAGACGAGATGATCAAGACCTCGGGCTACAGGGTCAGCCCGACCGAAATCGAGGAGGTCGTCTATCGATCGGGGCTGGTCGCCGAGGTCGCCGCGTTCGGCGTCGACCATCCGGCGCTCGGGCAGGCAATCGTGCTGGTTGCCCATCCGGCGGAGGGCATGGAACCGGACAGCAAGGCGTTGCTCGAAGCCTGCAAGGCGCAGTTGCCGGCCTACATGCAACCGCAGCATATCGACTGGCTCAGCGAGGCGCTGCCGCGCAACGCGAACGGCAAGATCGACCGGAAATCGCTTTCGAGCGAGCGCGCAGCGATGTTCGCCTCGAGCGGTACCCAGGCCGAAGCGACGGGAGTCGGTGCATGAATCCGCTCGGGACCGACGAAATTCGTTTTGCGCATCATGCGCCTTGCGCGACCTTTCCCGTCGTGGGGGGCGAGATTGCCCCCGGGGGTATCCCGATCAGCCGCCTGGCCGAGCGGGCAGGCCGCACACCGTTCTACGTCTACGACCGGCAGGCGATAACGGCGCGCGTCCGGTCGCTACGCGATACGCTTCCGAAAGCGCTGCATCTGCATTACGCAATCAAGGCGAACCCCATGCCGGCGCTGGTCCAGCATCTGTCGTCACTGACCGACGGGCTCGACGTCGCTTCGGCCCAGGAAATGATGGTCGCGCTCGACACCGGGGTCGAACCGACACGCATCAGCTTCGCCGGTCCCGGCAAGACCGCTGCGGAGATCCGCCGTGCCGTCGCGGCGGGCATCACGATGACCGCGGAGTCCGAAGCCCAGCTCGAACTGGCTGTTCGATCGGGAGAAGCGCTCGGCATACGCGCCCGCGTTGCGTTGCGCGTCAATCCGGCGTTCGAACTGAAGGCCTCCGGCATGAAAATGGGCGGCGGCCCGAAGCCCTTCGGCATCGACGAAGCGCGTGTGCCGCAGGTTCTCGATTGGATGCGCGATCAGCCTGTGCAGTTGACCGGCCTGCACATCTTCGGCGGCTCGCAGAATCTTCGCTCCGAGGCGGTCGTCGATGCGCAAGCCAAGACCTACGCGCTGGGCAGGCGTCTTCTGGAGCACTGGGGGCGGCCGGTCGAATGGCTGAACCTGGGCGGCGGCTTCGGTGTCCCGTACTTCCCCGGCGAGCAACCGCTGGACCTGATGCCCGTTGCCGAGGGTTTGCATGCCTTGTGCGAACGTGCAAGCCAGGAAATCGGCGCGCCGCTGGTCATCGAACTCGGGCGCTACCTGGTTGCGCATGCCGGGCTCTATGTATGCCGGGTACTCGAGCGCAAGGAGTCCTGCGGCCAGATCTTCCTGATCAGCGACGGTGGGCTGCACCACCATCTGTCGGCCTCCGGCAACTTCGGTCAGGTTCTACGCAAGAACTACCCTGTCGCGGTCGCCAACCGCATCGGCGACCCGCTCGATTCGGTGCAATCGGTAGTCGGTCCGCTCTGCACCCCGCTGGACCTGCTCGCCGACCGAATGCAACTGGCACACGCCGAGCCGGGCGACCTGATCGCGATCTTCCAGTCCGGCGCCTATGGCTCGACGGCGAGTCCGGCCGGCTTTCTCAGCCATCCACCCGCAGCCGAGATGCTGGTCTGAGCCCGGATGCACCGTGAAGTTGCAGCCGAGCCGAGTGTCGGGCTCGGCCTGCCCTGGCAAGCGCAGGAACTCCAGGCCTCCGACCAGCGAAAGTGGCCGTCTGGCGACGACGTGCTCGAGCACGATGTCGAATGGCTGCTTGCGCAGTGCGATCGCCCCGACAAGCGAGTGCTCGTCATCGAGAACGGGGGAGCCTTGGCGATTCCGTTCTTTCTGCATGACGGGCAGATCGATTTCGATTTCGGCGAACTCACGTTGGCCAGCACATCGGTACGCCGGCATGTGCTGGTTGCGAACTTTTCGCAGATGGCGGTCGAGGACTGGCACGAAGTGTTCGAGTCGCTGCACCGACGGCTGCCATCGAACGCGGCGGTTTTCCTGCTGGGCGTGGTATCGGGCGAAGCGCTGGAACGCGCCTTGTCTCAGCCCCGGTTGCGAAGCCGTTATCTCGTCTCGCGGCATGGTCCATCGTACGAGCGGCGCCTGTGCCGACTCGGCGCGGATCTCGAGGCCTATCTGTCGAGCCTGGCCTCGGGGCGGCGCCAGGATCTTCGGCGCAGTCTCAGGCGTTTCGATCGCGAGTTCGTCGGGCGATTCGAATTCCGGGTTCATACAGAGGCCCGCGAACTGGAGTTGATGCTCGACGCGGTCGAGCCGGTATCTGCCAGGACTTATCAGGCCCGCCTGCGAGGCCTGGCTCTAAGCCGGCACAACCACACCGGTCGGGAAGTGCTCGAAGGCGCGCGCCGTGGTCTTGCGCGCTGTTACCTGCTTTCGATCGAGGGGCGTCCCGTTGCCTGGCGCCTGGGCCTCCTGTACCGGGGCGTCTACTACAGCCATCACATCGGTTACGACCCCGACTTCGAGCGCTGGCATCCGGGTGTCGTGATGCATCTCAAGTCGGTCGAGGATCTTTCGCAGAACGTGGGCGGCGTACGCGTTCTCGACATGCTGTACGGCGACAACGACTTCAAGCGGAAGGCCTCGAACCTGTCGAGGTCCGAGGCCAACTACTATCTTTTTCCGAAGACGCTTCGCGGCCGGCTGAACCACACGTTGCTGAGCGGAAGCGGCCGCCTGTCCCGGTCGATCGGAGATTGGCTGGAGAGCAGCGGCATGAAAACGAAGATCAAGCGCTGGATCCGGCGCCGCTGAGCTTGGTGACCTTCATGCCGGCAGCCGCGCAACCTGGCGCGGCGATGAACCTGCCGGAGCGCGTGGACAAGATCCTGGCCACTTCCTCCCAGCCGCAGCGCCGAAACGCGGCAAGTGAAGCATGGTTGGTTGCCCGCACATGGCTGAAGCAACGCATCGCCTGCTGGTCCGCGGCATCCGCGCACGCAAGGCGGATCAGCTTGGTCGCCAGCCCTTTCCCTCGGTAATCCTCTCGAGTGTGGAGATAGTTGAGGAAGAGGTCGCCGTTGCGAAAATCGAAGGCGAGGTCGCTCGGCGAATCGACGGTCAGCGGGCCGCGACGAATGTTCACCTGGCATGCAACGCGATCGGATTCGACGATCGCATAGATGCGGTCGCCCCTCGCAAGCATCGCCCGGCACGACAGGCCCGACTGCTCGTCGAGCTGTTCTTCGATCGAAGGACCGAGTGCCGACAATCGTTCGATGTTTCGCACGGCATGGAAGCTGTAACCGGGCGGCAACTCGATGCGCTGCCTCGTATCGGCGGAAAGAGGCACCGCGAGTACTTTGTGCACCTGAAGGCTGAAAACCCTGCTCAGCCCCCAGTAGAGCACGGCCGACAGATAGAGAGGATCGGCCAGCCTGCCGGTCGCTTGGCGCTTCATCGTTGAAGCGTCTGAAGATATCGGTAGATCTCCCCCAGCCGCGGTTCGCCTGAAAGGATGCCCCAGGTAACGTTGCCCTCGATCAGCGTGGGTTCCGGCAGCGCTATCGCGATGTCCCAGCCAACCGTCTTCAGCGGCACGAACGCCAGCGCCGCGCGCTTCGCAAGCGACTTGACCGAATTCCATTGCGGCACCTTGTAGCCGAGCAGGCGCACCCCCGTTCGCGGATGGCTCTCGATGTAGCGCAGCACGCCGTGGTCGTTGCTGACCACGGAGAAGATCTCGCCGCTGTCGACGTCGACGTTCGCAATGACGTTGCCGGTGGTCCCGTAGTTGAAGTTGTCGAAAGCGACGTCGCTGCAGATGAGCCTCAGTCGCATCGCGAGAATCTTCACCTCGTTGTCCGGTTCGACCGCAGTGATCACGCGAACGGTCTGCAATCCGGTCGTTTTCGACAGTGCGCAGAGTTCCGGATGACCGTGGACGAGTTCCTGGAACATCCACCGTTGGTAGCCCGACGAGGCAACCGACGACGCGAGCGTCTTTCCGTCGACGGTTCTGCCTTCCGTGTCGCGCCACTGCCCACTGCTACGCTGCAGGCGGGTCACGCCTTCGCCGTTGACTCCGTTCACCGGCTTGAAGATCAGCGCATCGGCCTGGATCCTGGCGAGAAAACGGTCGAGCGCAACGGGATCGTCGATCGTCTCGACGGAAGGCTCGGCCGCGCCCTGGAGATCGAACAGCGCGAAGATCCGCGGAACCGGCAGGCCTTGCTCGATGCAGTGCGCGTGAAAGCGCAGCTTGTCCTCGGTGAGATTGTGCAGGCTCGGCGCGTTCAGGCGTAACTGGAGCTGCAGCAACTCTTCCTTGCTCACGACCCGGGCCAGGTCTTCGCTGGTCAAGCGGGGATCGAGCAGTTGAAAGAAGTGAATCTCGTCCGGGGCAAAGCTCCTGTGGCGGTAGAGTTCCCAGTAACGGCCGAAGGCAGCGACCGGGCTGGTCCGGTACGCGAAGATGGCCCGGAGCAGTCGGATGCTTTCCGGGGCGAGTTTGCGCAGAACGCCCGACACAGTGCTCTCCTCGATGGTCTGCAAAAGTTGGCGCACCGCTGCGCTTCAGGTGTTTTCGGCCGAAGCGGCACCGCGCCGGATGAGGCGCCTGATCTTCTGCCGTAGTGCGAGACGATCGACCAGCGAATCGATCAGGTCGTTCAGCTTGCCCAGGAGCAGGTGGGAACGGACCAGCAAACCGGTTCCGAACCGACGCGGAAAGACGAGCGATTTGGCGCAAACCCTGCGCCCGGTCGAGAACAGGGCCTTGTGCGCGCCCTCGCCCTCCGTGAAATCGAACACCTTCGCCTGCGGGTCGGCGAACAGGTACTCGAGCAACTGGTACTGAAGGACGGTTCCGGGGGACAGTGCGTTGAACTCCGGATCGTGGCCGACATAGTCGTAGCTCACGACGCCCTGATGTCTTTGCGAGAACACATAGGCCGCCGCTCGGTCACCGACGAAGAGCATGAAGCCATAGGCCAGTCCCTGCCGGGCAAGCTCGAGCGCCTGTTCGCGAAACTCCGGTTCCGTCGGCAGGCCGCAATCGAGCAGGCGTGCCTGGTAGGTAAGTTCCGACAGTGCAGTCGCGATCGTGAGAAATTCGCCGATCTCCTGCGGGCTGCGATACACGCGCCAGTCCAGTTTGCCGTCGGGGCTGGCTTCGGCGAAGCGGCGTACCTTTCTCTTGAGCGTGGAGCGGGTCTTCGATGAGAAGCCCTGCAGATACTGCTCGAATCCGCCGGCGAGGGTCAGGTCGACGAAGTAGTTCGGAAAGGTCTTCGGCGTATAGATCAGGCGGTCGCCGTCGATACGCAGGGCGGCAGGCGTCTTGGATATCGGATACGACGGAAAGATGTAGCACTGGCTGTTGTCGTCGGGCAGTGCTGACAGGCCTTCGTCGACCTGCAGTTCGGTGAAGTGCCGGTCGTAGGCAAGGGCATCGAAGCGCCAGTACCAGAACGTGAAGATGGCGATCCGGTAGCCGAGGCTCGTGCGCAAGCGGCGCCACGGCGCCACCGAGGAGATATCGTTCATCATTTGGCTAGGCGGGCAGGGCGCGGCGCAGCAGTTGCTCGCCGAAGCGCCGGGCGGTTCCCGCGAAATTGGCGCGCGGCAGGGCGATCGGTTCCTCCGGCGGGGCGATCGAGTCGAAGAGGTTGCCCTGCGGCGTCGCGAGTTCGCGGCGCGACGCGACATAGGCGCAGAGCCGCTCGAAGCGATCGAGCACGATCGGATCGATCCTCACGCTGTCGGGGCGAAGCATCTCGAAGTTGTGCGACAGCATCGTGACGGCCGGCCAGGATTCGTCGATCGCCGTGTCGAGGACCTGCCGCAACTCGGAAAAAGAGCAGGAGCCCACCTGCGCCGGCCTCGTTCGTCCGAACCCATCCCGAAACACCGTCAACGGCAAGGAAAGCACGTCGCCGATGCGGCTGGGCTGGTACATGTCGACACTACCGCGCAAATCGGGTACCGAGATGTCGGCGGCTGCGTTGATGCTGCTGTCGATGGACAGGCCCGCCGCCGCCACTGCTCGCAGTGTGTCACCATTGGCTCCGAAGCTTCCGGCGCGAAAGGCGCCGATGCCGGATACGCCAGCCTGGCGCATCAGTTCAAGACCCGTGCGTATCAGCGTCAGCTGATCGTCGAACGGCAGTTGCTGCAGGTGTTGTCGCTTTTCCGCGATGTGCGGCAACGGTCTGGGCCGGATTTCGTCGGCCCATTCGGAGTGCAGGTGCAGTTCGATCTGCTGCCCGCTGGAACCGATCAGATCGACGATCTCACGCAGGTAACGCAGCCCGAAGCGCGCGGCGAACAGCGGCTCGACGAAAAAGACGGCCCTCACGCCATGGCGGCGAAGCACCTCGAGAGTCCTGGGCAGAGCGCCGCCCTCGGTACGCGAGTGTCCGTACACGTAGCGTTCGAAGGCGCGGGGGAATTCGTCGTCGAGGCGGCCCCAACCGTTGCACCAGACCTCGACATCGAAGCTGAGTATGAGCCTCATGGAGCACGTTGATCCTGTAATCCGACAGTCTAGCGTCTGTGCGTAGCCCGCTATGTGTCAAAGGTAACGCGCCGAGCGGTGACGAGCGGCTAAACTTCCGACCCATGGACTCCGTATCCCTCCTACCGATGCCCTTTGACGGGCATTGCAGCCTGGTTTCGGCCTCGATCGAGCTGGCCGCCCCGGCGGGCCAGTCGCCACACCCTCAGCACCAGCGCACCGGAAGCCCACAAGCCGGCGCGACGATCGTCGGCCGCCTGCGCACGACGAAGGCGTTCGAAGGCCAGTCCGCAGGCGAGGCAAGCGCTGAAGCGGTGTTCGCGCTATGGCGGCAACACGGCGATTCCATCCTCGATTCGCTGTCCGGCGAGTTCCTGCTGGCGCTCTGGGATTCCGAGCGCGGCCGGGCTCTGCTGGCGGTCGACCGGTTTTCCACATTTCCGCTGTTCTGGGCCACTCGCGACGGGCAACTGGGGTTTTCAGCCCGCCCGGCCGAAGCCGCGCGGCTGGCCGGCTTGCCGGCCGACATCGACTGGCAATCGGCCTTCGCCTACGCGTATTTCCACATGATCCCGGCGCCGCTCAGCATCTTCGAGGGCGTGCGCCGACTCGACCTGGGCGAGGCGCTGCGCGTCGATCGCGGACAAGTGGAGGTCGTGCGCTACTGGAATCCGGTGTTCGACGAGCGCCGGTCCTTCGATTTCGCCAGCGAGCGCGGCGAGTTCCTGGCCGCGCTGCGCGACGGCGTCGTCGAGTGCACTCATGGTCTCGCGAGCGAGCAGGTCGGCTGCTTTCTGTCGGGCGGCACGGACAGTTCCACGATCGCCGGCCTCGTAACCCGGCACTTCCAGACGCCTGCGAGAACGTTCTCGATCGGTTTCGACGTCGGTGGCTACGACGAATCGATGTACTCGAGGTTGGCGGCAAAGCACTTCGGCACCCGGCATACCGAGTACTACCTGACCGCCGACGACGTGCTGGCCGGTGTGGAGACGATCGCTACCCGCTACGAGCAGCCGTTCGGCAACTCGTCGGCGGTGCCCACGTACTTCTGCGCGAACATCGCCCGCGACGCGGGCATCACGCGGATGCTTGGAGGCGACGGCGGCGACGAACTCTATGGCGGCAACGAGCGCTACGCGAAGCAGGCGGTCTTCGCCTACTACGAGCGGATTCCACCGAGATTGCGCTCGTCGGTGGTCGAGGCGCTGCTGTTCGGACCGATGAAGAGCCTCGACTTGATGCCGGTCGCCAAGGCCCGCAGCTACGTCGAACAAGCCAACGAGCCGCTGCCGGATCGGCTGCAAAGCCGCTACAACCTGGTCAACTTCCTCGGGACCGACACGATCTTCACCGGCGACTTCCTCGCGCGCGTGAAGCGGGAGCAGCCGCTGGCGCTCGAGCGCGAGGTCTGGGCGCGTGCGAAAGCGCTCGCCGAACCGATGTCCCAGGTCGACAAGCTGCTTGCGTGGGACTTCAAGTTCACTCTGGCCGACAGCGATCTGCCGAAGGTAACGCGCATGTGTCACGCTGCTGGCGTCGAAGTGGCGTTTCCGATGATCACCCACGGGCTCGTCGAGCATTCGCTGAGACTGCGGCCCGAGCAGAAGCTCAAGGGGCAGCGTTTGCGTCACTTCTTCAAGGAGTCGCTGCGCGGCTTCCTGCCCGACGAGATCATCGAGAAGAAGAAGCAGGGTTTCGGCGTGCCCTTCGGCGACTGGCTGCTCAGCCACGAGCGACTGCGCGCGAAAGCAGACGACGCACTGCGCTCGCTTGCTGCACGCGGCGTGATCCGTCCGGAGTTCCTCAACCAGTTGATTGCGCAGCTGCAGTCCGGGCATGCCGGCTATTACGGCACCATGGTCTGGATCCTGATGATCTTCGAACTCTGGCTCCGTAACTCGCCGTTGTCGGACGCACGCCTGCAATGAACCTGCTGTTGCGGACGCTGACGGCGCTGGCGGCCCCGGCCGGAGAGCGCAGCCGGCTCTCGGTGTTCTATTTTCACCGGGCGCTGGCAGAACCCGATCCGCTGCTGCCGTCGGAACCCGATGCGCGGATGTTCGACCGGATTCTCGGCTGGATCGGTGCGCAGTTCCGTGTGCTCGATCCGCTAGAGGCCTGCGATCGGCTGTACGACGGCACGCTGCCATCGCGTCCGGCCGTGATCACCTTCGACGACGGTTACCGCGACAACTACACCGTGGCGCTGCCGAT
>CALLYQ010000194.1 GCA_937858875.1 uncultured Lautropia sp.
CATGTACGACAGGCCGCCCCTCATCTGCAGGACCTCGTCGAGCGCCAGGCGCTTCTCGTAGGGGCCCGGCAGGAAGCCCTTGTGGCTCACGTAGATCAGCCGCGGAAAGCGCTTCGACAGCGTTTCGTAGTCGAGGCCGAGTTCGCGCATCAGGCCGGGGCGGAAGTTCTCGAGGACGACGTCGCACTGGCCCGCGAGCTCGGTCGCCGTCGCGCGGCCTTCGTCGCTGGTGATGTCGAGCACGACGCTCTTCTTGTTGCGGTTGAAGCTGCGGAAGAAGCCGATGCCCAGGCCGGGCAGCTGGCGCGTCTTGTCGCCGCCAGGCGGTTCGACCTTGATGACCTCGGCACCTAGGTCGGCCAGGATCATCCCGCAGGTCGGACCCATGACCATGTGGGTAAATTCGACGACACGGATGCCGGCGAGGGGCAGTGCGCTCGCTTCGTTCGGTCCGGCGTCGGCCTCGACCTGCGCGTGGGTGCCGGAGCGGGTGGGAGGCACGGTTTGCGTTTCGTTCATCGTGGATTCCTGATTGGCATTGAGCTCAGGCGGCGAGCGGCCGTCGAAAGTTCTTCGGCACGCCGGCGCGCCACAGCGAGCCGTGCATCGGCTCGCCGTCCAGCCAGCCGGCGACCTTCGCGCGCAGGCGCAGCAGCGAGTCGACGTCCAGGCCGGTATCGATGCCCATCGCCTCGAGCATGAACGCGAGGTCTTCGGTGCTGGCATTGCCGCTGGCGCCAGGCGCGTGCGGACAGCCGCCGATGCCGGCCAGCGACGCGTCGAAGCGGTTCACGCCGAGCTGCAGCGCCGCGTGTATGTTGGCGAGGGCGAGGCCGCGCGTGTCGTGGAAGTGGCCGCAGCAGAAGCGGTCGCCGGCGATCGCGAGCGTCTTTTCGAACAGGCGGCTGACCGAAGCCGGATCGGCGTAGCCGACGGTGTCGGCCAGGCTCACGCGGTCGGCGCCGGCGTCGAGCAGCGCCTGCAGCAGCCGCAGCACTTCCGATTCCTTGACCTCGCCCTGGATCGTGCAGCCGAAGGCCGTGCCGACGCCGCCTTCGATCAGCGTCTTGCGGCCAGAGGCATCGCGGGCCGCGCGGATGCGCGAGAACTCGGCGACCACTTCGTCGGGCGTCTTGCGCAGGTTCGCCACGCTGTGCTCGCGGCTGGCCGACAGCGGCAGGATCATCAGGTCGGCATCGGCTTCCAGCGCGCGCTCGGCGCCACACAGGTTCGGGATCAGCACCGACGCGGACAGGCCCGGCAGCGTCTTCGCGAAGGCCAGAACTTCGGCCGTATCGGCCATTTGCGGCAAGAGCTTCGGCGGCACGAAGGAGCCGACCTCGATCTCGCGCTGCCCTGCAGCGACGGCATCGCGCACCCATTCGCATTTGCGCTCGGTGCTGACCAGCGTTTCGATGCTCTGCAGGCCGTCGCGCAGGCCGACCTCGCGAACGACGGCATGACGGGGCAGGAACTGGGGCGGGGGACTCATGGCTGTCGATTTCCGGCAGGGGAGCGAAGCCGTGACTGTAGACTTGCTAAGAAAGCTGATGAAGCGATATTTCGTCGGGTTTCCGTTTCCCGAATGGAAAGACATGCGCGATCTTGACCTGACCACGCTGCGCCTGTTCGTCGCCGTCTGCGAGCACAGGAATCTGGCGCGCGCCGGCGAGCAGGAGCACATCGGCGCTTCGGCGATCAGCAAGCGCCTCGCTCAGCTCGAGGCGCAGCTCCATGCGCCGCTCTTCGAACGTCACCGGCGCGGGGTCGTGCCGACTCCGGCCGGCGAGATCCTACTCGAGCATGCCCGCGCCATGTTGGCGGGCGCCGATCGGGTCGCGCGCGACATGGCCGCCTACCGGCACGGGGTCAAGGGCCAGGTGCGGGTGCTGGCGTCGGTGTCGTCGATCACCGAGTCGCTGCCCGAGGACATCGCGGCCTTCCTCAAGCTGCCGGAACACACGCAGATCCGCGTCGACATCGAGGAGCGGACCAGTTCCGAACTGGTGCTGGCGATTCGCGACGGGCTGGCGCCTGTGGGCGTCTGCTGGGACGCCGCCGACCTCGAAGGGCTGCAGACGCGGCCGTATCGCAGCGATCGGCTGAGCCTCGTCGTGCCCGCCGGGCACCCGCTCGAAGCGGCGAAGCAATGCCGGTTCGCCCAGACGCTGGACTACGAGCACGTCGGCCTGCCGGCGACGACCGCCGTGCACATGATGCTGGCGCGCGCGGCGGCCATCATCGGCCAGCCGATCCACTATCGCGCGTCGGTCTCGACCTTCGACGCGTCGCTGCGCTGCGTGCGGGCCGGACTCGGCGTTGCGATCGTGCCGCGCGAGATCGCGCAGCCGTTCGCCGAAGACGGCCGGCTGGGGATCGTCGACCTGAGCGACCGCTGGGCCCAACGGCGCTTCGCGATCTGCTTTCGTGACGAGGCGCAGTTGTCGCCGGCCGCACGCCTGCTGGTCGGGCACCTTTCCTCGGTCGATCAGGGCGCCCGGGTTGCCGGTGGCTGAGAATCGAGCCGAGGTCTCATAGTGGAAGGAAACGTCCGATGTCCGTCGAACCTGCTGCAGGCGAAAGCTCCCCCTCCGGAGCCGCGACGTCCGGCTCGGCCTTCGAGGTTCTCGCAGCATTCTTCAAGCTCGGATTGACCTCGTTCGGCGGGCCCGTTGCTCACCTGGGGTATTTCCGTGCGGAACTGATTGAGAGGCGCCGATGGCTCGACGACAACAGCTATTCGGACCTCGTCGCGCTGTGTCAGTTCCTGCCCGGCCCGGCCAGCAGCCAGGTCGGCATCGCACTCGGCCTGGCCCGGGCTGGCCGTCCGCTATCTCACTCGTCCTGCTTGCCTTCGGCATCGCCCACTGGTCGGAACTGGCATCGTCCGGCGCGATTCGCGGACTGAAGATCGCGGCTGTCGCGGTGGTCGCTCAGGCCGTCTGGGGCATGGGCAAGTCCTTGTGTCCTGACCGTCCGCGGGCCGGGTTGGCCGCCGCTGCGGCCCTGGTTGTGCTCGCGGCACCCACTGCGTCAGGACAGCTTGCGGCCATTGCGCTGGGTGGCCTCGTCGGCCGATGGGCGCTTCGACTCGAGTCCCTGCCGCCGGCGCAACACCTCGCGTACGGCGTGTCCAGGCGGGTCGGAGCGCTGCTGCTGGTGTTGTTCGTCCTGCTGCTGGGGCTGCTGCCGGCGCTTGCGCTGGCGATCGAATGGATGGCCCCGATCGCCGTGTTCTACAAGGCGGGTGCGCTCGTCTTCGGCGGCGGGCACGTGGTGCTGCCCTTGCTGCAGGCCGGGGTGGTTCCTCCCGGATGGGTCGACAATGACTTGTTTCTTGCCGGCTATGGCGCCGCGCAGGCGGTGCCGGGCCCCTTGTTCACGTTTGCCGCCTATCTCGGCGCCGTGATGCCTGCCCCGCTTGGCGGGGGGTTCGGCGCTGCCGTGCTGTTGTCGGCGATCTTCCTGCCGGCGTTTCTCCTGGTCGCGGGCGCGCTGCCGTTCTGGGAGGCCTTGCGCCAGCGGAAGGGCGTGCAGCGCGCGATGGCCGGTATCAACGCCGCGGTGGTCGGCATCCTGGCCGCGGCGCTGTACGACCCGGTGTGGACCAACGCCATCCACTCGAGGGCCGACTTCGGCGTGGCGCTCGCCGCCTTCGGGCTGCTGGTCTACGGTCGGGTGTCGCCGGTGCTCGTTGTGTCTGGAGCCGCGCTGGCCGGATATGTGCTGGCCTTCTGATGGTCGCGGAACGCGAAACGCTCAGAACTGATGCAGGATGCCGGCGGCGCCCGATAGGGCGCCGAATACGGCCATCGCGAGGAGAGCTTTCTTCATGCTGCGCTTCCGCTGTCCATTCGCGACTGCCGTCGGAGCTCAACAGACATGGCCGGCGTGTGCCCCCGCGGAATCCCCGGTCTTGCGATGTTCGGCTTCGGGCTCCCGGCTGGCCGCCTGCCAGACCGACTCCGCGTAATGAACGTAGGGCACATAGGCATCCACGTACGCGCGGCCGGCCTTCACGTCGTCGACGTCGAAGTCCTTCGCTTCAACGGCCGTGCGGAAGCGCGTCATCAGCCCCTGCCGAACCTTGTCGGCAATCATCCGGGCGAGCCCTTCGGCCTTGTCGAAGGATTTCTCGGCCAGTGCGCGATCGGCGGCGGGCACGGCCGGCCCGTGGTCGAGCCCCGCCGGCTTCACGCCTGTGAACGGCGCGCCTTCGCTGGCGCGATGCACGCGAACCAGCGTTTCGATGAAATGGTGATCGGCCAGTTTCTTCGCTTGCGGGCTGAGGGTGCGAACGGCGCGCGCGTGCTCGAACGCGTGCCGGATCTCGCCCTCGTCCTCGGCTCGTACCCAGGGCAGGACACGATTGACGTTGCCGTCTTCGAGCGACTGAGCGGCGAGGGGGACGAGCGGACCGTCGATCGTGTCGCAATGGCCGACCGCGGCGAGCAGCAGCAGGCCTGCGTCGCCGCCGACTGCGAGTGCCGAGTCGTAGCCGAGGGCGTATGCGGCGGCACGTTCGAGCAGTACGAAACCGGTGGCCGCAAGTAGTTGGGTGCGCCTGGAAAGCAGGAAGAAGCGTTTCATTTCGAGCTCCGTGGAATCGGTGAAGAGCGGCGCGAGGCGCTCAATGCGCGGCGCGTGGCGCCTCGAATCCGGGATGCTGGAAATACTCGGCATACAACTCGAGCGAGTGCACGACCCGTTTCATGCCTTCGGTGCGCGCGACCTGCGGGTTCTTGCCCTTCAGCACGTCGTTGCCATGCATCATCTCGGCAAGGATCGCGTGCAGGACTTCGTCGGCTGCGGGCTCGAGCTTGCAGTTCTGGACGATGTTCGCGAGTTGCGCGTCGATCTCGCGACCCAGCGCCTCGTACTGCCCGCTCTGCTTGTTGTCGTGCGTCGCCAGTCGCGCGTCGACGGCATTGCGGATCTTCGCCATGCTGTCGCGCAGAGGCTCGTCGCTTGCCCACTTCTGGCCGTTGTTCAACTTGAGCATCTGCGCCGCGTCCGCGTGGCCGTGCTCATGTGCTGAACCCGGGGCCGCGTAGGCCGGGGCACCGGCCAGCGAAGCGGTCGCCAATGCACCTGCGACCAGGAATCCGAGCAGCTTGCGGTTCATTTCGTTTACTCCTTCAAAGGGTTCGTCGTGCCGAGCGATGCGTCCGATGCCTTGCATGCGGACGCTCGATTCGCGCCGGCCTCGAACCTTGAACGAAGCAGCGACCGGAAAGTTCCCTGCAGGCGCGATGCGCTTCCCTTCAGTCGCGATGAAGCTGCTCGAAGCCGGCGCTGCCGGGCCTTTGCTCGAGCAAGAGCCTTACGAGGCGTTCGCGCTGGCCCGCATCGAGCAGTTCCCGCTCTCGCAACAGCTGTTCGATCACGAGGCGCTGTTGAGCGTCCTGCAAGCCGGCGATCCGGTCGCGCTCGTTCTCGATCACCGCCCGGTCGGGATGATCGGCGAAGATCGCACGGATCAGCCGGTCGCGACGCTCGCGGATCTCCGCGGAGCGCGGCTCGAACTGCGCAAGAAATTCGGCTTCGGCTTCGCGCCAATGCTGCTGTTGCGCGTCACTGAGCCCGAGATAGCTGACGAAACCGGAGAAGGCCTCATCGGAGCCCGTGGCTCCCCCCGATCCCAGGGTGTGATAGCCGACCGCGCCGAGCACGCCCAGGTTGAGCGACAGCGACAGCGCGAGCGTGTAGGCAAGCAGACGGGATCTGATCACGGAATTTGCCTGGTGATCGCCGTCGGGCGCCAGCATGACCCCAGCCCCGAACAGAGGCCGCCGGGTGCGACCGGCGCGAACACCTCGAGCAGGCCCGTCGCCGGCGCAATGGCGGCCGGTGCGATCAGGCTGGTTCCGAGTGCCAGTCCCAGCGACAGCGACGCGACGGCCGCTGCGCCGATCGGCAAGAGCCCGCGCCAGTTCGCCACGTGCCAGCGCGGCGTGTGCCTGCCTCGAGGCCGAGCTGGCAGGGCGTCGATGCGACCGCGAACGACTTGCGAGAGGTCGAAGCCCAGGCGTTCGTCCGGCAGGGCCGCGAAGTCGGCGCGCAGCGCCTGGAACTCGGCATGTCGAGCAGCGCAGGCGGCGCACGTCTTCAGGTGCGCGGCGGTTCGTGCGCGCAGATCGGCCGGCAGCTCTCCGTCGAGGTACGCAGACAGGTCATCGGGGTTCGGGCACCACTTGGTCATCCGTTCTCTCCGCCAATTCGACGATGTTGTTCCAGCAGCGCCGCCCGGGCGCGCGCGATGCGCGACTTGACCGTGCCTTCGGCAATGCCGAGCGTCGCGGCGATCTCGGCATACGAAAAATCCTCGACCTCGCGAAGCAGCAGCACCTCGCGATGTTCGAGCGCGATTGCCCGCAGCGCAGTCTCCAGCAGCTCGTAGCGCTGGCGGGTCCTCAGTTGCTGTTCGGGGCCGGGCGAGCGATCCTCGAACGGCGCGTCGGCTTCGAGCGGTTCGAAACCGACGACGCCCTGCCGCCGCAGCAGATCGAGCGCGCCGTTGCGCGCGATCTGCAGCAGCCAGGTACCGAACTTCGCTTCCGGTCGCCAGCGGGGCATCGCCTGCCACGCCTTCATGAAAGTCTCCTGAGTCAGGTCCATCGCATCGTCGCGCGAGCCGGTCATTCGCAGCACGAAGCGGAACACGCGGTCCTGATGCCGACCGACGAGTTCGACGAACGCAGGCGAGTCGCCGTCGCGCGCCTGGGCAGCGAGGACTACGTCGTCGATCGTCAATGCGGATGCGCCTCCCGGCGCCGGCGGGCGCCTTTCCTCGTCTGTAACGGACGGCGCCGGATATTGTTCCAGGATCCCGGCACACGCAGTCCGGCGAACGCGACTGCCGCCGGGGTGTCCTCCGATGCTAAGGCAGCCGATGCTCGCCGTGCGGCGGGAAGCCGACTCGACGCGGCCGCCTCGTTATGATTGACGCCAGACCCTCGATTCCCCGGAGAAAATCGATGCGGACGGACGCGAAACGAGCGGTCGTCAGTTTGGCGGGCGCGTCGCGACGGATGCCGCGCGGATGAAGCGCGCCTTCATCAGCCACGTACCCGAAAACGCGGCGCTTGCTATCGAGTTGTGTCGCGCGATCGAGCAGGCCGGCCTCGCTTGCTGGATCGCGCCGCGCGACGTCGCGCCGGGCAGCGAATACGCCGAGGCGATCGTGTCCGGCATCGCGATCTCCCCGGCCTTCGTGTTGCTGCTAACGGCGGGCTCGAACCGGTCGATGTTCGTGCGGCACGAGCTCGAGCATGCGACCGCGCTGGGCAAGCGGATCTTCGTCGTACGCGCCGAGAGCGTGTTGCTGGACAGCCGGCTCGAGCCCTTGCTCTCGACGGCGACCGAAGTCGACGTCTCGGAGCCGCCCAGCACCGAACTGCGCTGGGATCGCCTGATCCACGCGCTCGCCTCGCTGCCGGACGAGGGGCCGGTCCCGGCTGCCGATCCGGTGTCGCCCGCTGCGCCGGCGGCCGGGGGCCGCAGTGCCAAGGGGCTGGCATGGGCGGCGGCTGCCGTCGTTCTGGCCGCCGGCGCATGGATGTTGTTCGGCTCCGGAGAGGGCGCCGGCGACGCCGCCGTTGGCGCGGACAGCGGTGGCCCCGGCGCCGGCCGAGTCGAGCAACCGGTGGCTTCGCCTGCCGGGCAGGCATCGTCGCCCGCGGTCGGAGCTGCGGCGCTTGCCAGTCCCGGCGCACCTCTCGACCGCGTGACCGCGGGAGCGATCGACGCGCTCGTTCCGGCGATCCCGATCCCTGCGGGGCCGGCCGACGGTTCGGCCGCTTCGGAGCCGACTGCGCCGGCCTGCCCGCGCAGCTTCGCGCTGATCCCGGAGCAGGACGAAGCCTTCGATTGCCACTGCGACGAGAGCGCGATGCGCGACGGGCTCGTCTGGGGCACCGACTTCTATGCGCCCGAATCGAAGCTGTGCCGGGCCGCGTTGCACGCCGGCGTCATCGAAGCGACGGGTGGCGCAGTGACCGTCGAGTGGGGCGGCGCCCAGGACGTGTTCGTCGGCACCGAGCGCAACGGCGTCGAGTCCGGCGACGAGCGTGCGCTGGCGCGCAGCGCGCGATTCCGCGGTGCGCCGCCACCGCCTCCGGGGCCCGGTCCGTGCCC
>CALLYQ010000195.1 GCA_937858875.1 uncultured Lautropia sp.
CGCCGACACTGGTTGACGTGTTGAGGAACCAGGCGAGACCGCCGCCGGCGCCGAACGGAACGACGATGCGGATCGGTCGATCGGGCCAGGCGTCGGCCGCCGCACGCGCACCCGGCAGCTTCGGCAGACCCGGCAGCAGCGCCGCGCAAGCGCCGAGAAAACCGCGTCGCTTCATGCAGCTAGAACGGCAAGCCGACGTAGTTCTCGGCCAGCGAACCGAGTGCCCTCTGCGACGAGAACAGATAGGCGAGATCGGTCTGCTGCAGGCGCTGGTCGTAGGCGCTGCTGTCTGCAAAACGGTGCAGCAGCATCGTCATCCACCACGAGAAGCGTTGTCCCTTCCAGACCCTGGCCAGCGCCTTCTCCGAATAGCGCTCCAGGCCGCTGTCGTCGCCCTTGTCGTAGTGATCGAGCAGCGCGTGGTACAGGTAGTGGATGTCGGAGGCTGCGCTGTTGAGCCCGCGCGCGCCGGTCGGAGGCACGATGTGCGCGGCGTCGCCGGCCAGGAACAGCTGCCCGTAGCGCATCGGCTCGGCAACGAAGGAGCGCAGCGGCGCGATGCTCTTCTCGATCGACGGACCGGTGATCAGCACCTCGGCCACCTCGGCCGGCAGCCGGCGCTTCAGTTCCTCCCAGAACTGCTCGTCGGACCAGTCTTCGACGGTGTCGGTCAGCGGCACCTGGATGTAGTAGCGGCTCAGCGTCTGCGAACGCAGCGAGCACAGCGCGAAGCCGCGCTCGTGGCGTGCGTAGATCAGCTCCGGCGACACCGGCTTCGTACGCGACAGCACGCCGAGCCAGCCGAACGGATAGACACGCTCGAACTCGCGGATCCGGTCCTTCGGAATCGACTTGCGGCTGACGCCGTGGAAGCCGTCGCAGCCGATCACGTAGTCGCAATCGACGCGGAACTGCTCGTCGCCAACTCGCCAGGTAAGGTAGGGGTTCGCGCTCTCGAGCTCGTGCGGACGCACGTCTTCGGCGTTGTGAACCACCTTGCCGCCGAGCTTGTCGCGCGCCTCGTACAGGTCGCGGGTCAGCTCGGTCTGGCCGTAGACGACGACCGAACTGCCGGTGAGCCCCTTCAGGTCGACGCGGTCCTTGATGCCGTCGTGCGCGATGAAGAAGCCGTCGTGGATCTCGCCCTCGCGATCCATGCGCTCGGCCACGCCGGCCTCGCGCATCAGCGCGGCGAAACCGTGTTCGAGCACGCCTGCGCGGATTCGTCCGAGCACGTATTCGCGGCTGTGCTTCTCGAGCACGATGTTGTCGATGCCCTTCTTGTGAAGCAGTTGCGAAAGCAGCAGCCCGGAAGGCCCGCCGCCGATGATGCCGACCTTGGTTCTCATGCCTGTCTCCTCGATGCCCGTGCAACGAATGTAGTCCAGGCCTCGATTCTGCGGGCCGGCGGCGCTTGCGAGAGCGGACGAAGCCCCCTCGAAACTTGCACTTTTCACGTACCATTGCGATCCATGCCCAGCAGCCGACCGGCTCGGTTGCCGGCCTTCGCGCTGTACGGCGAGGACGCCGGTGCCGGGCGGCCGGTCCTGCACGTCGAATCGATCGATTCGCGCAGCAGCCTGTACGACTGGGAGATCGATTCGCACGTTCACCGCGGCTTGCACCAGCTGCTGTGGCTGCGCGCCGGCAACGTCGATGCGATGTTGGACGAATCGCGCAGCCGCTGCACTGGCCCGACGATCCTCATGATCCCGCCCGGCGTGGCCC
>CALLYQ010000196.1 GCA_937858875.1 uncultured Lautropia sp.
GTACACGGGCCTGGCCGAGGCCGGTGTCCTCGTCGTGCGCGACGAGGTACGCAGCATCGATCGCGTCACCCGCAAGGTCGCCTTCGCGCAGGGTGCCGAGCAAAGCTTCGATCGCATCGTGCTGTCGCCGGGCGTCGACCTGAACTTCTCCGCAGTGCAGGGCCTCGACGCCGAGGCGCAGAAGACGATCCTGCACGCGTGGAAGGCCGGCACGCAGACGGTGGCGCTGCGCCGGCAACTCGAGGCGATGCCCGACGGTGGCGTCTACGTGCTGTCGATCCCGCTGGCGCCGTACCGCTGCCCGCCCGGGCCCTACGAACGCACCTGCCAGGTTGCCCACTACTTCAAGACGCACAAGCCGCGCTCGAAGATCATCGTGCTCGATGCCAACCCCGACATCACGTCGAAAAAGGGGCTGTTCCTGGCGGAATGGAACGGCCAGTACAAGGGCATCATCGATTATCAGCCGAACATGAAGGTGACCGAAGTCGAGGCACGCAACCGCACGGCGATCACCGAACTGGGCGACAGGATCAAGGCCGACGTGCTGAACATCGTGCCGCCGAACACCTCGGCCGAAATCGCGCACCGCACCGGGCTCGTCAACGCCAACGACAAGTGGTGCATGGTCGACTGGGTCACGATGGAGTCGACCGAGGCGCCCGGCATTCACGTGCTCGGCGACGCAACCTTGTCGGCGCCCGGCATGCCCAAGTCGGGCACATGGCGAACCAGCACGGCAAGGCCGCGGCCGCTGCGATCGTCGAGATCCTGAACGGGCGCACGCCGCAGCCCCAGATGATGGCCAACACCTGCTACAGCTTCGTCGACGACAAGCGCGTCATGCACGTGGCATCGGTGCACCGCTACGATCCGCAGAAGAAGATGATCGAGCCGGTGGCCGGCGCCGGCGGCGTGTCGACGGGAGCCAGCGAGCTCGAAGGCAGCTATGCGAACGGATGGGCGCGCAACATCTGGAACGACATGCTGACCTGAGGCCCGGATGCAGCTCTCCCCACGCAAGACCCTGACGGCGGTCGCCGCACTCGCGGCGGGCGCCGTCGCGCTCGCCGTTTTCCTGCAGTTCGCGTTCGGCATGGAACCCTGCGCCTGGTGCACGTTCCAGCGACTGATCTTCCTGGCGGTGGCGGCAGCGGCCTTGCTGGCAGCGTCGCTGTACCGCAGCCGTCCGGCTTTCGTAGCGGCCGGCGGCCTGGCGGCGCTGCTTGCCGCCGGCGGCATCTGGGCGGCTCTGTACCAGCAGTTCGTGGCCTCGAAGGCCGACTCCTGCGTCTACACCTTCGCCGACCGCTTCCTGCTGCGTACGGGGCTCGACGAGAAACTGCCCTGGCTGTTCGAGGCCACGGCCTCGTGCGCCGAGGCCACCGTACCCCTGCTGGGCGTGTCGTTTGCGTTCTGGAGCGCGGGCCTGTTCGCGGTATTGTTGGCGTTGACGGCCGGTGCGCTGGGGAGCAGTCAAGGGAAGGCGTTCGCATGAGCGCGCGCCTTCGATTGACCTGCTCCTGCGAGCCCGGCTCTGCGAACACAGGACCCGCGAAACCCAGATGAACGCCCTCGAAAGACTCAGGCAGTGGACGACGGTGGTCGCCGATACTGGCGACTTCAATGCGATGCGTGCCTACGCGCCGCGCGACGCGACGACGAACCCGTCGCTGATCGTCAAGGCGCTGCAGAAATCCGACTACCGCTCGCTGGTCGGCGAGACCGTTGCCGCGCACCGCGACGAGTCGGTCGAACAGCTATGCGACCGGCTGCTCGTGCGATTCGGCCGCGAAATCCTGTCGATCGTGCCCGGCCGCGTGTCGACCGAGGTCGACGCGCGCCTGTCCTTCGACACCGAAGGCACGATCGCCAAGGCGCATGCGCTGGTCGCACTCTACGAGGCGGCCGGCATCTCGCGCGACCGCGTGCTGATCAAGGTGGCGTCGACCTGGGAAGGCATCCGGGCGGCCGAGCGGCTCGAGAACGAAGGCATCCGCTGCAACCTGACGCTGCTGTTCTCGTTCCCGCAGGCGGTTGCCTGCGCCGACGCCGGCGTCACTCTGATCTCGCCGTTCGTGGGCCGGATCTACGACTGGTACCGCCAACGCTCCGAGACCGACATCGCACCGGAGGACGACCCCGGCGTGCAGTCGGTGCGGCGTATCCATACGTACTTCAAGAAGTTCGGCTACGAGACCGAGGTCATGGGCGCGAGCTTTCGCAGCGTCGGCCAGGTACTGGCGCTAGCCGGCTGCGACCTGCTGACCATCGGCCCCGAGCTGCTCGAGCAGCTGCGCACCTCCGACCAGGCCGTCGAACGCCGGCTCGATCCCGGGCTGGCAAAGGCGCAGCAGGTCGAGCGCGAGCGCTTCGACGAAAAGCAGTTCCGATTTGCCGTCAACGAAGACGCGATGGCCAGCGACAAGCTGTCCGAGGGCATCCGCCTGTTCGTTGCCGACGTGCGCAAGCTCGAGACGCTCGTTTCGCAGGTGCGCGAGGCGGGCTGAGTCCGCCGACGCCCCACGCGCAAGCGCGCGAATCCACGGTCGGTGCGACCGTGCGCTACGCAAGCTCTCACCACAGCCCTACCGCCAGTCCCGCCGCAAGCGTTGCGCCGAGTTCGGCCGCGCGCGCCCGGTCGGCCTCGCCGATCGTCTTCGGCGCCAGGATCGCTTCCGGCGTCTGCGCGTGCGTGATCACCAGCAGCGGTTCGGCGACCGGGTTCAGCCGCCAGCCGGTCGCGAAGCGGTCGATCTGGCGCAGCGCGCCCTGACCGTCGGAACCGGCGCAGACGATCGCGGCGAACGGCCGGCCGTTGACGCGGTCGAGCACCGGATACCAGCAGCGATCGAAGAAGTCCTTCATCATGCCGGCCATCGAGGCGAGGTTTTCCGGCGTGGCCACGACCAGCGCCGAGGCGGCCAGCACGTCGTCGGGACCGGCCTTGTCCGCGGGCTTCAGCACGACCTCGACTTCGGCGCTCGCTTCGGCCTCGTCGAGCGCCGCGCGGGCGCCGGCCGCCGCCGCTTCGGCGAGCTGACGGGTGCCGCCGGTCATCGACCACCAGACGATCAGCAGTCGCTTCATCGAATCGGCGAGCCTTTTCGCTGCGAGCTCGGCAGCCGGTTCACGCGACCCGTCAGCCCCGGCCGGTGCTGCCGAAGCCGCCGGCGCCGCGCTCGCTGGCCTCGAAGCTCTCGACCTGGTTCAGCTCGACCTGCACGATCGGCACGACGATCATCTGCGCGATGCGCTCGAAGGGCTCGATCGTGAACGGCTCGCGTCCGCGGTTCCAGCACGAGACCATCAGCGGCCCCTGGTAGTCGGAGTCGATCAGTCCGACCAGGTTGCCGAGCACGATCCCGTGCTTCGTGCCGAGCCCCGAGCGCGGCAGCAGCATTGCCGCATAGCCGGGATCGGACAGGTGGATCGCCAGGCCGGTCGGGATCAGTTGCGCGTCGCCGGGCGCCAGCAGCAGCGGGGCGTCCAGGCAGGCACGCAGGTCCAGGCCGGCGCTGCCGCCGGTCGCGTACCGCGGCAGGCGGTCGCGCATGCGTTCGTCGAGGAGGCGGACGTCGAGTCTCATGTTCGGGTGTCAGGGGCCACTGTACGGATCGCGTCGGTCGGGCAGGCCGGATCGGTCGGGCCGACCGATCCAGATGGCCTGCTCGCGCTGGATTCGGCTGCGCCGGGCGCCGCTGCGCCGGGTGCCGCCGCGCCGGGCGACGCGTCGCAGGTGCAGGCCCGCTATCAGCAGCAAGAAGCCGGGCAGCGGCGTCGAGAACCAGGGATCGGGAGGCAGCGCAGCGAGCGCGATCACCGCGACGCCGGCCAGGATCAGCGCCAGCGCCAGCACGTGCAGAGCACGGCGGGGACGTGGCGCGGGCTCGCCAGCTGGTGATGAAATCGTGGTGGAAGCCGTCGCGGGGTTGCCGGCCGCGCCGTACCCTGAGCCGGGCGCCCCGAAGCCGGGCGCCCCGAAGCCCGGCTCAGGCCCGGGACAGGCGCTCAGGCCGCTGCCGCGTCCTTCGATCTCGTCGTCGGCTGCGGCATGTCCCCAGCGGTGTTCGGCGCTCGGCGGTGCGTCGATGCCGCCTCCGCCGCCCCCTTTCGCATCGCCGCCGCTCAGTCGCTCGAGGTAGCGCGCGTAGTCGCCGTCCGGCGGGCCCGAGGCGTCGAAGGCGGATCCCGGCATGGCTGTCAGCAGGCTATCGGGCGCGAAGTCGCTGCGCCAGTTCGGTGGCCAGCGCCGCGGCCAGCGCGTCCTTGCTCGCCCGAGGCAGGCGCCGGCTGCCGGCGGCGTCGATCAGCAGCAACTCGTTCTCGTCGCGGCCGAAGGTCTCATGGCCGATGTTGGCGACCAGCAGCGGTACACCCTTGCGTTCGCGCTTGGCGCTGGCGTTGGCCTCGAGGTCTTCGCTTTCGGCGGCGAAGCCGACGCAGTAGGGCGCGTCCGGCCGGCGCGCGACCTCGGCGAGGATGTCGGGATTCTGCACGAACTCCAGCGCCGGCACTTCGCCGTCAGCGGTCTTCTTCAATTTCTGTTCGCTGCGATTGGCCACGCGCCAGTCGGCGACGGCGGCGACCGAGATGAAGGCGTCGATGCCGCGATTCGGCGAGGCGCTGCTTGCGCCGTAGTCGATGGCCGCGGCGGCGAACTGGCCGGCGGCGAGCGTCGGGTCGTCATCGCCGTCTGCGCTGGCCCGGGGAGCCCCGGCAAACGGTCCGGTTCGAATGCTGCCGGGTCGAGCGGGAAGTGTTGCGCCGTAGTCTCCGGCATCCGCGCCGTCGCTTCGATCGACTGCATCGTCGCCGCTGTCGGCCCTACGGTGTCCGGCTGCCGCCGTACCGTACTCCGCTGCGGCGGCCGCGTTCGCCGCCCGGGTCGCCGCCGCGGCGGGCGCCTCGCGCATCTGGGCGGCCGCTCGTGCGATGTCGAGCTCGGCGATGACGGCGCGATGCATCTGCTCGGCCGTCGTCACGTCGATCCGCACGACGCCGTCGGGTGTGGGCAACGCGACCGGACCGGCGATCAGCGTCACGTCGGCGCCGGCCCGGCGGCAGGCGCGCGCGATTGCGAAGCCCATGCGACCCGACGACAGGTTCGTGATCCCGCGCACCGGATCGATCGGCTCGAAGGTCGGGCCGGCGGTGATCAGCACACGGCGGCCGGCGAGCGTCTTCGGCACGAAGAAGGCGTCCATCGCTTCGGCGATCTGTTCGGCCTCGAGCATCCGGCCGTCGCCGGTCTCGCCGCAGGCCTGGTCGCCCGAGTCGGGGCCGAAGATCGCGATGCCGTCTTCGCGCAGCAGCGCGACGTTGCGCTGCGTGGCCGGGTTGGCCCACATCTCGCGATTCATCGCCGGTACTACGGCGAGCGGACAGTTGCGCGCCAGGCACAGCGTCGTCAGCAGGTCGTCGCACAGCCCATGCGCCAGCTTCGCGATGAAGTCGGCGCTGGCCGGCGCGATCAGCACGGCGTCGGCGACGCGGGTCAGCTCGATGTGGGCCATCCCGTTGTCGATCCGCGTGTCCCACTGATCGGTGTAGACGGGCAGGCCAGTCAGCGCCTGGAAGGTCGCGGTGCCGACGAAGTGCGTGGCCGCCTCGGTCATCACGGCCTGGACCGTCGCGCCGCCGCGCTGCAGTTCGCGCGCGAGGTAAGCCGCCTTGAACGCGGCGACACCGCCGCTTACACCGAGGATGATTCGTTTGCCTTGCAGGTTCATCGACGCGTTCCGCCTGGAGCTGTCCGATCCGCCTGTATGGTACAGGCGAGCAGTTCAGGCGCCGCCTGCAGCGACGCGACGGCTGCGGCGCAGGAACGGTGTCAGTACCAGCGGTGCGAAGTACATCGGAATCTGGGCGATGCCCGTGTACAGCGAGAAGGCTTCGCCGGCCGTGCCCGCGGTCGCGACCAGCATCAGCCCGACGTTGCGGTTTCCGCTCAGCAGCGCCGCGCCGTAGGCCCCTTCGACGCCGGTGCGGCGAAAGAGCAGGTATCCGGCCAGGTGCAGCAGCACCGTTGCGCCGCAGGCGGCCAGCAGCAGCATGCCGACGTAGCCGGGGTCGTCGAACAAGCGCGCCGTCACGCCGTCCATGACCGCGATCGCGAACACGACCAGCAGCAGCACGTTGATGCCGCCGAGCACGTCGTCGCCATGCCGCGCGATCGCGTCCCCGAGCACGCGACGCAGCAGCCAGGCGAGTGCGAACGGCGTCGCGACCAGCAGCGCAACGCGCGAGAAGAAGGCCATGAGGTCGACGCTCAGCCCGCTGCCGCCCAGCAGCAGGCCGACGACCGCGGTCAGCGTGAACGGCAGCAGCATCGTCGAGGCGACGGTGCCGACGACGGCCAGCACGCCATCGAGGCCGAGGATCATCGCGAACACCGCGGCCGAGCCGATCGGCGGCGCGGCGCCCTGCAGCACGAGGATCGTGCGCAGTTCGGGCGGCATGCCGGCCAGTACGGCGCCGGCCCAGACCAGCAGCGGCGTGGCCGCCAGTTGCCACAGCACGATCGCCGCCGGCAGGCGAGGTCGTCGCGCAAACTGGCCGAACTGCGACCAGTCGAGGCGCAGCAGCGCGGCCGTCAGCGTGCCGATCACCGCCGCGGTCAGCAGCGGGCGCAGCAGCGCCGCCAGTTCGGGCGCCGCGATGCCGGCGAACACGCCTGCGGGCAGCGCCCAGCGGGCCTGTCGGCCGAGGATTCCGAGAAGTGAGCGCACGACGAACCGGAGAGCGGGCAAAGCCGCAGAATGCCGAACTTCGACCGGAGAATCCATGCAGCCTGGCTCCCGGGCCTCGATCGATTTGCGCGCGCTGGGCCTGCTGGCGGTACTGACGCTGATCTGGGGAACCAACTGGCCCTTGTTTCCGCTCGCGGTGCGCGAGGTCTCGGTGTGGACCTTTCGCGCGATCGCGATGCCGACAGCCGGGCTGATCCTGCTCGGCGTCGCTCGGGCACGCGGTCAGTCGCTGGCGATTCCGCGCGAGTACTGGCCGACGGTGGGGGCGGCGGCGCTGATCTACCTCGGGGTCTGGAACATCGCGAGCACCTACGCGGCCGTGCTGATTCCGTCCGGGCAGGCCGCGGTGCTCGGTTTCACGATGCCGCTCTGGCTCGCGCTGATCTCGTCGCTGCTGTTTCGCGAGCGGCTGGGCGCGCGGATGCTGATCGCGCTGACCTTCGGCGCACTTGCCGTCACTTTGCTGATGGTTCCGAACTTCGGTGCCTACGCCGATGCGCCGCTCGGCCTGGCGCTGGGCCTGCTGTCCGGAATCGGCTGGGCCGGCGGCACGCTGATCCTGAAGCGCAATCCGGTGCCGGTGCCGACGACGGTGCTGACCGCCTGGCAGATGCTGATCATCTCGGTGCCGATCGTCACCGGTGCTTTCCTGTTCGGCGACGGCCAGTGGTTCGTGCCGAGCTGGCCGTCCATCCTGGTGATCGCCTACATCACGCTGGTGCCGATCTGCCTGGGCAACGTCATCTGGTTCGCCATCGTCGGGATGCTGCCGGCAAACGTGGCGGGACTGTCGCCGATCATGGTGCCGGTCGTGGCGCTGGTGTCGGGGGCCGTCGTGCTCGGTGAGCCGTTCGGGCCGGTGCAGTGGGTGGCGATGGCGTGTTGCGTGGCGTCGCTGTCGCTGGCGTTGCTGAAGCCGGCTGCGGCGAGGGTCGGCTGATCGGCGACTCGGGTACCGACGGTAT
>CALLYQ010000197.1 GCA_937858875.1 uncultured Lautropia sp.
GGTCAGCCGGGCGCTGGGCGTGCCCTGTGTCACCGGCTGCGGCGACGGCTCGCTGATGGCCTGGCTGCAGGCGGCCAAGGGCTGCACCGGTTACGGCGTGGAGATCGACGACGCGGCGGTGCTGTCCTGCGCACGTCGCGGCGTCGACGTGATCCAGCGCGACATCGAGGCGGGGCTCGGCATGTTCGGTCACGACCAGTTCGACGTCGTCGTGCTGTCGATGGCCATCCAGGCCACCAAGGAAACCGAGCGCGTGCTGCGCGAGATGAGCACGGTCGGCCGCGAAGGCATCGTTTCCTTCCCGAACTTCGGCCACTGGTACCACGCCTGGTCGATCCTGCGCGGCCGCATGCCGGTCTCGCGCGAGATGCCCTACGAGTGGTACAACACGCCGAACCTGCACCTGGCGACCGTGCGCGACTTCGAGGATTTCCTCGCCAAGCTCGGCCTGGAGATCACCGGCCGCGCGTTCCTGGCCGACGGCGAGCCGGTCAGGTGGCTGGCGAGCCAGCGCGCGACGCAGGCGATCTACCGGTTCAGGCGGGCGGCGCGCTGAACGCGCCGGCGGTTCGAGTTCCGGTTACTTGTACTCGACCAGCAGTTCCCGATACGGCGTGGTTCCTGCGTTGCGCGCCTTGTGCGTCGCAGGCACGCGAACGCCCTTCGCGATGTCGGAGATCACTTCGAGGAAGCCGTCTTCGAGCTTCAGCGAGTAGACGGCGCCGGTCGGCACCTCGAGCGTGCCGAGATCCTTCCCTTGCTCGTCGAACACCTGCAGCGGTGCGCCCTGGATCGCGTACCACATGTAGCTATGCTCGTGCGTGTGCATCGGCGTCTCTGCGCCCGGTTCGAGGGTGAAGTTCCAGACGATGACCTTGTCGTTCTCGAAGATTTTCTCGGTACCTACGCCAGCCATGGCTGTCTCCTTCTCTTGGTTGCGGAAGATCTGTCGATCTTCTCGGTGAGAAGATACTGTAGTCCATCCGGCCCCTGTCGCAGGTCGCGAATCCGCTTCCCGAAATCTCCGAGCAGCCGTTCCTCGCCGACGGTGCGTGCAAGACATACTGCGCTTGTCCAGAGAATCCTGCTTCCCCGGAGTCGAACCGCCATGCCCAGGTCCTTTTCGATCGACGAGCTTCCGATTATCGCAAACATGCTGGCCAGCGTGGCAGCGCAGGAGCTGATGCCCCGGTTCCGCACGCTGCAATCCTTGCGCGTCAGCCAGAAGACGTCGCCCTTCGATCTCGTCACCGAAGCCGACGAGCACGCCGAGCGGGCGATCGCCTTGCAGCTTCTGCGCCGGTTTCCCGAAGCCCTGGTCGTGGGCGAAGAGGCCTCGGAAAGCGATACGACGCTGTTGTCGCGCTTGCAGGGCGCCCCGCTCGCATTCGTCGTCGATCCGCTCGACGGCACGTCGAACTTCGCCTCGGGCATGCCGCTTTTCGGGGTGATCGTGGCCGTCGTCGAACACGGCGAGGCCGTGGCGGGGCTCATCCACGACCCGGTCTGCAACCGGACGTCGTGGGCCTTTCGCGGTGCCGGCGCCTGGTCCGACGCGGCAGACGGCACGCGTTCGCGCCTGCGCGTGGCTCCCACCGCTGCATTGGGCAGCATGCATGGGATCGTCGGCACCAATTTCCTGCCGGAGCCGACGCGATCCACGGTCAACCGGAACCTGTCGCGGCTCGGCATGACCAACTGGTTCCGCTGCGCTGCGCACGAGTACCGTCTTGCCGCCGCCGGCCATTGCCACGTGCTGTTCTACAACCGGCTGATGCCCTGGGACCACGCCGCAGGCTGGCTGATCCACCGCGAGGCCGGCGGTTACGGTGCGCACTTCGACGGCAGCCAATACCGTCCGTTCCATACACAAGGGGGCCTGCTGTGTGCGCCCGACGAAAGCGCCTGGCATCAGGTGCGTGAGGCCCTTCTGGGAACGTCCGGGTGACTGCCGCTTCGCGGGGCCTGCCTTGCATCGTCGTCGCGATCGTTCAGTTGGCGGTGACCTCGCGCACGATGCTGCGGACGTCCGCAAGGAAGGGATCGAAGTGCGTCGCGTTGTGCCAGATCATCCGGATCGAATGACGAGATGCCTTGGCGTTCAGCGGAACGACCCGGACACCGCCATGGCGTGACAGCCTCCGGTTCAGGTAGCTCGGGACCAGGCTGACCATGTCCGACCCGGCGATGACCTCCGATGCGGCCAGGAAACTCGACATTGCGGCCACTGGCCGCTTTGCGACCCCGGCCGCTGCGAAGATCTCCTCGGTGATCGCCGAGATCACGCCCATGTGCGAGATGTCGAGGTACGGCAGCGTGGCGAGCGTGGCGATGTCGACCTGGTCTTCAACATGCCGGTTGTCGATCGCGCACAGGCAGCTGAAGTCGCTTTCGATCAGTGTCTCCACGCGATATCCGGGCTCGTCGAACTTGCTGATCGCCAGCAGCAGGTCGACCTGACGCTCGGGCAAGGCACGCATCGGATTCGGGTACGGTACCGGCTTGAAGACGACCTTCGCGAGCGGCGCCCGTTCGCGCATTCTGGCAATGACCGGCGCGGCGAAGATCGCCTGCATCGCATCGTTGGCGCCGATCACGCAGAACCGGGTTTCCCGCTCGAGCAGGTAGCTGTCCGCGGGCCGGTAGACCGATTCGAGCATGTCGATCAACTCGGCCAGCAACGGCCTGAGTCTCTCGGCGCGACTCGTCAGCAACATCCGGTTCGACGACTTGACCAGCAGCGGATCGCCGAGGCTGTCGCGCAGGCGATCGAGCATCCGGCTGACCGAAGGCTGCGTGCTTCCCAGCCGTCGTGCCGCTTCGCTGACGCTGGTCGTCTCGAGCAGGCAGTGCAGCACGATCAGAAGATTCAGGTCGTGCCGCTTCAGGGCTTCGAGATCGGAGGCGGAGTGGCGTCGAACGGAAGTTTCCATTGCTTGGTGCGTGGTGCGGAAAGTGAATCTCGGTTATGCGCGTCGTGCCATGGGCGCAGCAGCTTGTGCTTCGTACCATCGTTCGGACAATCAGCACCCCTGCAATAGAGGAGACGAGATGCAGCGATCGACGGTGACCCGGCGGACTTTCCTGATCGCCACAGGCGGTGCGGCCGCGAGTATGGCGCTATCAGCATTCGGGACGGAAGCGCCGTCGGACTTTCCCAGCAGGCCGATCCGGATCATTGTGCCGTTTCCGGCCGGTCAGGGCGCCGATACATCGGCGAGGATGCTGGCCCGCGTGCTGCAGGCCCAGTCGGGACAGTCGGTCATCGTCGACAACCGTCCCGGGGGCAACAACACGATCGGCGTCAGGGCGCTCACGACCGCGCCCGCCGACGGCTACACCTTGTTCTACGGCACGAACTCTCCGATGGCCGCCAACGGCGTCTTCTTCAAGGAGCTCGGCTACGATCCGGTCAGCGACTTCGCCCCGATCGCGATGCTGGGTCGGAGCCCGTGGATGGTCGTGGTTTCAGCCGATGCACCCTATCGCTCGTTCGCCGAACTGGTCGAGTTCGCGAAGGCGAATCCCGATACGGTGAGCTTCGCCAGCGGCGCAACCGGCTACCGCCTCGCTGCGATCCTGCTCGCATACGCCGCCGGCATCGAGATGAACATCGTGCCGTACAAGGGGTCGCCACAGGCGATCCAGGATGTCGTCGGCCAGCAGGTGACGATGACGATGACCGACGTCGGCACCATGCGTCCGCTGATCGAGTCCGGGCGAGTGCGGCCCTTGCTTGCATTCGATCACGAGCGCATCCGTGGCTACCCGGAAATCCCTTGCCTGAAGGACCTGGGCATGGATGTCCCGGCTCTCTTCAGCTGGACTTCCCTTTTTGCGAGGGCTGGTACGCCGCCCGCCCTGATCGAAAAGCTCGCCGCCTGGGTCGAAGCGGGGCTCCAAACCGAGGAATACCAGGCGTTCTTTCAGAAGCAGGGCAGCGAGATCCGGTTTGCCGGTCCGGATGCGCTCGGCGCGTTCCAGAAGCAACAGGTCGAAGACTATCGGTTCGCGATGAAGGTGGGCAATGTCGAGCCCCAGTGAGAACGGGGGCGATGGCCGCGTCGTCGTCGACAGGCGAAACAGCGTCGCTTGCATCCTGATCGACCGCGCCGAGAAGGCAAATTCATTGTCGCCGGTGCTGTTCGAGCGCCTGTCGGACGCGATTGCCGAGGCCGAAGCCGACCCGGAGGTCAGGGTCATCGTGATTCGCGGCGCCGGCGAGCGCGCGTTCTGCGGCGGTTTCGAACTCGGGCGCACCGAAGACAAGCTGGTGCATCCGATGAAGCGGGCTCGCCGGAACTTGCACGAGCTCATCCTCGAAGTCGAGAAGCCGACGATCGCGGCGATCAACGGCGCAGCGGTCGGCGCCGGCTGCGAGATTGCGCTTGCCTGCGACCTGCGGGTCGCTGCGACAGGCGCGAAGCTCGGACAGACGGAGGCCCGGGTCGGCATGGGAGGAAACTTCGGCGCGGTGCTGTTGCCGCGATTGCTGCCGAAGGCGATCGCCCTGGAACTGCTGTTCACCGGGCGCCTGTTCACCGCCGAAGAAGGGCTCGCGTGGGGGCTGCTCAATCGCGTCGTGCCGATCTCGGAACTCGATTCCGAGGTGGCGGCCCTGGCGGAGGCCATCGCTGCCAATGCGCCGCTCAGCGTCCGGAAGATGAAGGTCACGGCGATGAAAGGCGAAGGCCTGCCGCTGGCGGCCGCGCTGCGCCTGAATGTCGGGCCGGATCCTTACAGCAGCGAGGACAGGCTCGAGGGCGCCCGGGCGTTCAAGGAGAAGAGACCACCGCGCTTTCGCGGCGTCTGAACGGCCTCCCGAAGGGACTGCCCCGGCCGTGCAAGCGAACCCTGAACTGGAGAATTCGGTGTCATCGTTGAACCCGTCGCCCGCCTCGGCAGGCTCGTCGACCTATCCGCTTGCCGGGATCGTCGTACTCGACCTCGGCCAGATCTACCAAGGCCCGTACTGCGGCCTGTTGCTCGCGCTGGCGGGGGCCCGGGTCATCAAGGTCGAACCGCCGCAGGGTGAACCGATCCGCGCTCGACGCGGCGTATCGGTTCCGCTGGCGATGCTGAACTCGAACAAGGAAGGCATCACGCTCGACTTGAAGAGCGAAGAAGGTCGCAATGCCTTTCTCGAGCTGGTCGATCGCGCCGACGTCGTGCTCGAGAACTTCCTTCCTGGCGTGATGGAGCGGCTCGGGCTGGGTGCCGATACCCTGACCGCTCGCAACCCGCGCCTGGTCTACGCGTCGGCCTCCGGTTACGGAAGCAGCGGACCCTATCGCGACCAGCTCGCGATGGACCTCACGATCCAGGCCATGTCGGGGATGCTCAACGCCACTGGCTATCCGGGGCATCCTCCGGTCAAGGCCGGCCCATCGATCTGCGATTTCCTCGGCGGCGCTCATCTGTATGGCGCGATCGTGACGGCCCTGCTCCAGCGCGCGCAGACGGGGCGTGGGCGCATCTGCGAGGTCGCGATGCTCGATGCCGCCTACGTCGCGATCACGTCGACGATCGGCCTGCATTTCGACGATCCGGACGCCAATCCGCGCACAGGCAGTCGGCATGCCGGCCTGGCGATGGCGCCCTACAACGTCTATCCGGCAAGCGACGGCTACGTCGCGATCATTTGCGTCAAGGAGGAGCACTGGCAGGGGGTGGCAAGGGCGATGGGGCGCGAAGACCTGGTGGATTCGCCCCGATTTGCATCGCACGCAGCGCGCTGCGAGATCATGGATCATCTCGACGAGCTGGTCGGCGGGTGGACGGCCAGCCAGACGCGTGCGGCCGTGCTCGAAGCGGCCGGCAAACATCGCTTTCCGGCTGCTCCGGTCCGGACGACCGCGGAGGTCGTCGAAGACCCGCATCTGCACGAGCGGGGAATGCTGTCCCGCTTCGATCACCCCGAGCTCGGACCGATCGTCCTGCCGAACAGTCCGCTCCGTTATGCAGGCCTGCCGCCGATGACGTTGAAGGCCAGCCCGAAGCTGGGTGAGCACAACGAAACGGTGCTGGGAAAACCCTGATCGACCGAAGACGGCCGGCCGGTCTCCGCTTTAGAACGTGACCTTCACCGATTCCGCGCTGCGCTGCGCCGGGCCGTGATAGACGGCCTCGATGTTGTTGCCGTCCGGGTCGAGCACGAACGCCGCGTAGTACCCGGGGTGATACTCGCGCTTTCCCGGTGCGCCATTGTCCCGCCCGCCATTGGCTACCGCCGCCTTGTGGAACGCGTCGACCATCGCCTCGTCGCGCGCCTGGAACGCCAGGTGATGACGCCCGGTCAGCGAGCCCTGGGCGGCCGCGCTGTCGGCGGTGGAGACGAACAATTCGTCGGCCCAGAAATAGTCGTCGCCGGCGCCGGCGATCGGAACCTTCAGGGCGTCGAACACGGCCTCGTAGAACCGGCGGCTGGCCGCGAGGTCGCGAACGACGAGCTGGATGTGATCGATCAAGCGGCCACGATGCAGTTCCATGGTTTCCATTGCAGACTCCGCTCGAAGGGTGGTGGA
>CALLYQ010000198.1 GCA_937858875.1 uncultured Lautropia sp.
GATGCGGGCGAGCCGGCGCGGCGTCTCGCTACCGCAGTCCGGATCCAGCGGCAGCGCTGCGCGGCCCAGAAGCCGCGCGAGTCGGGCGATGCCGGCCGCGCCGCCGGGCGGGCAGCGGTTGATCGTGGCCCGGCCTGCGGCGATCGCCTCCGCGTAGGGGCGACAGCCGTCGTAGCCGCACTTCGTGCACTGCGTCTGCGGCAGCAACGCGTCGATCGCGTCGGCCGGTACCGTCGCGGGGTTCAGCTGACCAGCCGCAGCTGCGACTCGCGACGATTGGCTGCGATGAAAGCGCGGATTTCGGGGCAAATCGTCTGGCGCCAGCGGCGACCGCTGAAGATGCCGTAGTGACCCGCGCCTTCGACCAGCAGGTGCGTCTTGTTGGCCGCCGGAATGCCGGAGCACATCGAGTGCGCGGCCTCGGTCTGCCCGGGACCCGAAATGTCGTCGAGTTCGCCCTCGATCGTGAACAGCGCGACGTCGCGGATCTTGTCGGGTTCGACGCGACGATGGCGCCCTTCGAATTCGACGTCCCAGGTGCCGTTGGCAAGCGCCCGGTCCTGGAACACCGTGCGGATCGTGTCGAGGTAGTACTCGGCCGGCATGTCGAGCACGGCGTTGTATTCGTCGTAGAAGCGGCGGTGGGCCTCGGCGTCTTCGAGGTCGCCACGCACCAGGTCGAGATAGAAATCCCAGTGCGAGACCATGTGCCGGTCCGGATTCATCGACACGAATCCCACGCGCTGCAGGAAACCCGGGTAGACCCGCCGCCCGGAGCCGGGGTAGCGCGATGGCACGCGATGGATCAGTACGCGCTCGAACCAGTCGTAGCTGCGCGTGGTCGCCAGGTCGTTGACCTTGGTCGGGCTGTTGCTGGTGTCCAGCGGCCCGCCCATCAGCGTCATCGTCGACGGCATGTGCGGGTCGTTCATTCCCGCCATCAGCGAGACCGCGGCCATGACCGGAACGGTCGGCTGGCAGACCGCCATCACGTGAAGGTCGGGCGCCAGATGCCGCATGAAGCGGATCGAGTAGCCGACGTAGTCGTCGAGCGTGAACGGACCGTGCCAGGTCGACACCATCCGCGCATCGAGCCAGTCGGTGATGTAGACGTTGTGGTCGGGCAGCAGCGCTCGCACCGTATCCCGGAGCAGCGTGGCGTGATGGCCCGACAGCGGCGCGAAAACCAGAACCACCGGGTCGCTGGCACGATGCAGCAGCGACTTCGGAAGCAGGCGCTCGAACTTCAGCAGGCGACAGAACGGCAAGCCGATCTCGACACGCTCTGCCACCGGCACCTCGATACCCTCGATATGGGTCGTGCTGAGGCCGAATTCGGGCTTTTCGTATTCCTTGCCCAGCCGGTGCAGCAATTCGAAGCCCGCCGAGATCCGATTGGCGAACGGGGTCAGAGCGAGGGGGCTGTACGGGTCGCCGTACAGGTGCCCCATCGAATCCGCCCACGATGCGAGCGGTTGGAGAACCGCCCTTTGGGCTTCACGCAAGTGGTAGAGCATTTCGCGTTCCGATATGGCTGACGGATATACGGGCAAGCCCGTATAAGCAAATTATCAGACGATTTATTGCGCCGCGCAAAGTGCAATCCGACACATGGCCTTTTTTCGGATTCCAGGCTTCGCGGGGCTTGCGGCCTGATGTGCAAGGCCGGTGCCCGCTCGAATCTGGCGGCAAAGTGGCGATTGCAGCCGCTTTGCAAGGAATTCTGCCGCAGTGCGCAAGCCGGTCGGGCGCGCATGGAAGCTACAAACAGCCCTGTTCGCTGTGGTTTCGATACCAACGACCGGGACGACGAATGGGGCGGGCAGAAGGCGGCCTGCGCCGCCTGGAGGCGGTTTCAACGCTGCAGCTGGTCGAGCTTGCCCTGGACGTCTTTCCACTCCTCGGCATCGGGGAGCGAGTCCTTGGTGCGGGTGATCGCGGGCCAGATCTTCGACAGCTCGGCGTTCAATTCGGTGAAATTCTGCTGATTGGCTGGCACGTCTTCTTCGGCCACGATCGCCTCGACCGGGCACTCCGGGATGCAGACCGCACAGTCGATGCACTCGTCGGGGTCGATGACGAGCATGTTCGGGCCCTCGCGAAAGCAGTCGACAGGACAGACGTCGACGCAGTCGGTGTACTTGCAGCGGATACAGGAATCGAGGACGACATGGGTCATGACGCAGGAGAACCTCCGTTGAACCGATGGATTTTACCCTTCCGCCGAATATCCCCGCCGGTGGTGTCGCAGTGCAGCATGACGGCGGTGCCGGAAGCGCCTGGCAGCCGTGGCGTTCAATGACCGGCGCCGGTCACCACCGGCACCTCGGTGGCCGGTGGCGTATTGCGGCTGCGCCCGCAGCGCACGATGCCGTCGATCATCACCATTCCGATCCCCGGGATGTCGCCGAGCTGCACGCTCTCGAGCAATGTGCGGCCAGCCGTGTGTTGCGCGCGGTCCATGAACACGAAGTCGGCGGCCCGGCCAGGCTCGACGAGCCCGCAGTTCAGCTTGCGGATTCGCGCCGTGTTGCCGGTTGCAAAGCAGAAGACCAGTTCGGCCGGCAGGTTCGCCATGCTCGACAGCAGCGCGATCATCCGCAGGATTCCGAGCGGCTGCACGCCGGAGCCGGCCGGCCCGTCGGTGCCGAGGATCACTCGGTGCGGACATTTGAGCTGCATCGCCGCCCGCGCCGCCGCGATCGCCACCTTCTCGTTGCCGTTGTGCACGATCTCGATCGCGCGCGAGGACTTCTCGCAGAGCTCGCAGACGTGCGCCTCGGGCAGCGAGGTGTGACCGCCGTTGATGTGGCCGATCACGTCGGCGTCGGCCTCGAGCACGACGTCCTTGTCGATCAGCCCGGAGCCCGGAATCGAGGGGCCGCCGGTGTGGATCGTGCTCTGGATCCCGTATTTTCGCGCCCAGGCGACCATCTGTCGGGCCTCTTCGCCGGCCTTCACCGAGCCCAGCCCGACCTCGCCGAGCAGCGTGACGCCGGCCTGCGCCAGTTCGCGGAAATCGTCTTCGGTCATCCCTTTCTCGATGACCGGCGCGCCCGCGAGCACCTTGACGCCGCCCGGGCGGAAATTGTCGAAGGCGCGCTGCGCCGTGATCGCCAGCGCCTTCAGGCCGACGATGTCCTTCGGCCTGCCGGGCAGGTGCACCTCGCCGGCCGAGATCATCGTGGTCACGCCACCGTTCATCGTCGAGTCGATCCAGCCGAGCTGGTTCTGCCGCGGTGTCCAGTCGCCGAACACCGGATGCACGTGGCTGTCGATCAGCCCCGGACAGACACAGGTGCCGCGCGCGTCGATCAGCGTATCGGCGTGCTCGGTATCGCAGTCGGCGCGCCGGCCGACGGCGGCGATCAGGCCGTCTTCGACGACGATCGTGTCGGCGTCGAGGATCGGCCGGTCGATGTCGCCCGACAGCAGCAATCCGATGTCGGTGATCACGACCTTGCCCGAGGTCGCGGTGGCGGCGGCTTCTGCCATCTTCAGTCTCCGTCTGCGTGCGCGGGTTGCAGCGCCGGCGAGACCTGGCGCATGACCGCGTCGATGATGAACCGTTCCCAGTGGGCGAGCGCCGCGGGGGTCTCGAGCTGCTCGTTCAGGAAGACCGACAGCGTGTGCCGGTTCGACAGGTAGAAGTAGCCGAGCGAGGCGATCATCAGGTAGACGTCGCGTGCGCTCAGCCCCGGGCGGAAGTCGCCGCTCGCCATGCCGCTCTGGAGCACGCCGTCGAGCAGGCCGATCGTCGGCGAGGAGTATTCGCCGGCGCGCCGCGATTTCGAGATGTGCTTGCCGCGATGCAGGTTCTCGACGTTCAGCAGCGTGATGAACTCGGGGTTGCGGCAGTAATACGACCAGACGAAGCGCACGATCGTCTGCAGCGATCCGACCGGGTCGTCGGCGTCGATCTCGAGCCGGGCCTCGGCTTCGTTGAAGCGCCGGTAGATTTCTTCGATGACCGCGATGAACAGCGCTTCCTTGCTGCCGAAGTAGTAATAGATCATCCGGTCGTAGGACTTGGCCGCGCGTGAGATCTTCTCGACGCGCCCGCCTTCGTATCCGTAGCGGGCGAAGACCTTGACCGCGGCTCGCAGGATGTTTTCGCGCGAGGCCTGCGCAGCCAGTTCGCGCGCACCGGGCCGGCGTGCAGCGACGCTGCCGGCCGCCGTGCCGCGCGCGGTGGCGCTGCGAGCAGCGACGCTGCGTTGGCCGGCGTTGCGCCGCGGCGGCGCCGCATTCGTCATGGCGCCTACTGCTCGGCGAACGCCCGTTCGATGACGAAATCGCCTGGCGTCGAAGTGTTGCCTTCGACGAAATCGCGCTTTTCGAGCATCGTCTTCAGGTCGCGCAGCATCGCAGGGCTGCCGCAGATCATCACGCGGTCTTCGGCCGGATCGAAGCGCGGCAAGCCGAGATCGCGAAACAGCTTGCCGGTTTCGATCGCCTCGGTGACCCGGCCCATGTTGCGGTAGGCCTCGCGGGTCACTGTAGGGTAGTAGAGCAGCCGCTGCGCGACCATCTCGCCGAGGAACTCGTGCTTGGGCAGGCTTTCGACGAGCAGCTCGTGGTAGGCGAGCTCGTCGGCGGTCCGCACGCCGTGCACGAGGATCACCTGCTCGAAGCGCTCGTAGGTCTCGGGGTCGCGGACAATGCTCATGAACGGCGCCAGTCCGGTACCGGTGGACAGCAGGTACAGACGCTTGCCGGGCAGCAGGTAATCGATGACCAGCGTGCCGGTGGGCTTGCGCCCGACCAGGATCGTGTCGCCGATCTCGATGTGCTGCAGCCGCGAGGTCAGGGGGCCGTCGGGCACCTTGATGCTGAGGAACTCGAGATGTTCCTCGTAGTTCGGGCTGACGATGCTGTAGGCGCGCACCAGCGGCTTGCCTTCGACGCGGAGCCCGATCATGACGAAGTGACCGTTGCTGAAGCGCAGCGCCTGGTCGCGCGTGGTCGTGAAGGTGAACAGGCGGTCGGTCCAGTGGTGGACCGAGAGCACCCGCTGTTCGGTGAAGGCACTCATCGGCGGTGATCCAGAAAAGGTTTGCGGACCGTGATGCTTTCTTGTACTGTCCGGTCCAACATGTAGCGGCCGCAACACGATGGTTCAGCGGACACTACATGAAAGGCGGAGACAGGGCAAGCTCGGCGACCCCGTTCGGGACAGGCGCCAGCGAGTCGAATTGCGATCGATGTCAATAGAGGCCAGCCGATGACCGAGCACACCCGGACCGACGGTCTTCCCGAACTCGAACCTGTGCCCCAGGTTCTCGAGCGCGCCCGGCCGCGCAACGAACGCATGGCCGTCGACCGCATCGAATGCAATGCCTGTCCGGTGCTGTGCCAGATCGCCGACGGTCGCAGCGGCGCCTGTGATCGCTACGCCAACGTCGGCGGCACGCTCGTGCGCGTCGACCCGGTCGTGCTGCTGCGGCGCACGCTCGAAGCCGGAGATGCGCAAGTCGTGCCCTTCGCCGGGCAGCAAGCGTCGCAAGCTGCCGCCGAGCCGGTGGCGCAGTCCGCCGCCGACGCGCCGGCCGATCCGCAATGGAGCGGCGACCTGCTGCTTGCCAACGAGGTCTTCGTGACCGGCGTCGGATCGTCGACGACCTATCCCGACTACAAGCCGGCGCCGTTCATCGTCTCCTCGCTGGTCGACGGCGTCGACATGGTGACCGTCGTCACCGAAGGCATCTTCAGCTACTGCAGCTTCAAGGTGAAGATCGACACCGATCGCTACCTCGGCCCGGAGCAGGCCAACGTGCGCTGCCGCGGCGAGGTTGTCGGGCACGTCACGACAGCCGAATACGGGTCGCAGATGCTGTCGGTCGGCGGCGTCCACCACCTGACCGGGGGCAGCAAGAAGGAGGGCCGGGTGACGATGGAGCTGATGCAGCAGCTCGGCAATCGCCAGCCGGTCGAGCTCATGATCGACGGCGGCGCACAGCTCGTGCTGCAGGCCGGGTGCGCGCCGATCGTCAACGGCGTCGAGGAGCAGCGGATGCGCGTGGGCTGCGGCTCGGCCACGATCGGCATCTTTGCCAAGCAGCTTTACGGGCGTGTCGACGAGGTCGTCGTCGTCGACGACCACATCACCGGCGTGCTGACCGAGCACCAGGCAGGGCGCTGCCTCGACATGCGGCCGTCGGGGCTGAAGATCCGCGGGCGCAAGTCCACGCCCGGGCGCTACTTCCAGGTCGCCAATCCGGGCGTCGGATGGGGCGGCACCGACATCGCCGATCCGATGTCGATCATCGAGGGCTGGGATCCGAAGACCGCCTGGTCCGGCCAGCGGATCCTGATGACATCGACCACCGGCGAGCATTCGGCCTGGTACGAGCTCGACGAATCGCTGAAGCCGCAGGAGAGGCCGATGCCGGCGAACGTTGCGGCCGTCGTCGCGCGCATCGGCGAGAATTGCGAACCCTCGCTGACCAGCGTACTGTTTCTCGGCGGAGCCGGCGGCAGCCTGCGCGCCGGCGTCACCGAGAATCCGGTGCTGCTGACGCGCTCGATCAAGCAAAAGCTCGTCAACGTGACCTGTGGCGGCGCGCCGGCCTACGTCTGGCCGGGCGGCGGCATCACGGTCATGGTCGACGTCTGCCGGATGCCCGAAAACAGCTTTGGCACGGTGCCCACGCCGGCGCTCGTCGCGCCGATCGAGTTCAGCATGCGGCGGGCCGATTTCGAGGCGCTGGGCGGCCACGGCGAGACGGTCCGATCGCTCGACGAAGTGCTGCGCAGCGGCGCCTGGCACAACGATGGCGCGCCGACCGCCAGGCGCTGGCTGGCCGGGTCGCCCGACAATCCGTGGCCGCTGGGTCACGGGCCGATGCTCGGATGACTGCGGCCGTTTCGATGAACGCGCAGCGCGCCCCATTGCCCGGCAATCGCTGGCATTTCGCACACGGCCCGATCGACCTCGTGATCGGTGCCGACGGCGATGCGCGCGCCGTCGCGGCCGCGCACGAGGCGGCCTGGCGCCGCTTCGAAAACGTGCTCGCCGAACTCGTCGCCGAGCTTTCGCTGCTGCGCCGTCCAGTCGGCGCCGAATGC
>CALLYQ010000199.1 GCA_937858875.1 uncultured Lautropia sp.
GTACGCCGCAGCGACGGCTGGCTTCGCCGAGGTGCCGACGAGCTCGACCAGGCGGTGCGCGGCCGGCTCGAAGGGGCCGGCGAGACCTGGGATCGCCGCCCACTGCGCCCGCACCTGACGCTGGTGCGCAACGCGCGCGACCGTGCCGCCGCCTATGCCGCGCTCGGTACGATGCCACCGATCGAAGTCGCTTGCTGGCAGCTCCTGCTCGGCGGCACGCACGAAGCCGCAACCCCGACCCGCCGCTACAGCTGGTGGACGCCGGCCGGCACCGTTGCCGGCAATCCCGGCTGACGGGTCGATCGTCATCGATTCTTCAACCGCTCGTCATAATCTGGGGGCTTGTCGAACCATTCGCGAGCGTCCAAACGTGCCCGCCAGCATTCTCATCGTCGAAGACGAACCCGCGATCCGCGAACTGCTCGAGCTGAACCTGCGCCATGCCGGCTACCTGACCTCGTCGGCCGATTCCGCCGAGGCGGCACGCGCGCAACTCGAAACCGCCCTGCCCGACCTGCTGATCCTCGACTGGATGCTGCCCGGCCAGTCGGGTGTCGACTTCGCCAAGACGCTGCGCGCCTCGGCCCGCACGAGCGAGCTGCCGATCATGATGTTGACCGCGCGTGCGCAGGAAGGCGACAAGCTGCAGGGATTCGACGTCGGAGCCGACGACTACGTCACCAAGCCCTTCTCGCCGCGCGAGCTGCTGGCGCGCGTGCGCGCGCTGCTGCGGCGCGCTGCGCCCGAAACCAGCGACGACCCGGTCGAGGTCGCCGGGCTCAGGCTCGAACCCGCCACCTTCCGCGTCTACGCGAACGGCAAGCCGTTGTCGCTGAGCCCGACCGAATTCCGCTTGCTGCACTACTTCATGAAGCAGCCGGACCGCGTGATGTCGCGTTCGAGGCTGCTCGACAACGTCTGGGGCGATCGCGTATATATCGAGGAACGCACCGTCGACGTGCACATCAGGCGCCTGCGCCTGGCGCTCGAACCCTTCGGCCTGGCACGCCTGATCGAGACAGTGCGCGGCGGCGGATATCGATTCCTGCCAGGTTGACTGTGCCCGGGGCCACTTGAACTTCTTTCTTCGACACCTGCTCGTCATCGCCGTCGTCATCGCGATCGCGTTCCTGCTCGACGGCTTCATGACGGCCAGGGCCGCATTCTGGTGGCTGGTCTGTATCGGTGGCCTCTACTCGCTGTTCAGCGCAATCCACCTGGCGCGGCTGCATCACTGGGCCTCGCTGCCGCGTCAGCGCGAACTACCGTCGGGCCTCGGTCCGTGGCGCCCGGTTTTCGAGCGGCTGGGCCGCTTCCTGCGCCAGGAAACCGAGACCCGCAGCGACCTGCTCAGCGAGCTCGAGCACGTGCATGCGGCGGTCGACAAGCTGCCCGACGGGCTCACCGTGCTCGACCGCTACGACCACGTGATCTGGAGCAACGACGCCGCGCAGGACCTGCACGGGATCTTCGGCACGCGCCGGCCGATCCACCATTTCATCCGCCAGCCCGAGTTCCTCGAGCAGTTGGCCAGCCGCCGCGGCAAGTCGCGGCCGATCCGCCTGCAGCTGGCCACGCGCCCCGGTCGCAGCTTCGAGATCCGCGTGCACCGGACCGACAACGACCAGAAGATCGTGCTGACCCGCGACGTGACCGACCAGGCCAAGCTCGACGCGATGCGCAGCGACTTCGTCGCAAACGTCTCGCACGAGATCCGCACGCCGGTCACCGTGATCGGCGGTTTCGCCGAAACGCTGCTCGACCTCGACCTCGCGGAGAGCGAACGCCGCCAGTACCTCGAATCGATCCTTCGCCACAGCCAGACGATGCAGCGGCTGGTCGACGACCTGCTGATGCTGTCCTCGCTCGAACGCGGCGTCGACGAGCGCAACGAGCAGCCGGTCGATCTCCACGAGCTGCTCGAAACGCAGGTCGGCGATGCGCGCGCGTTGTCGGCGGGCCGGCACACGATCGAACTGCAGGTCGACGGGCCGCGCTTCGTGCGCGGCATCCCCGCCGAACTGGAAAGCGCGGTGCGCAACCTGCTGACCAATGCGATCCGCTACACCCCCGACGGCGGTTCGATCGGCGTCCGCTGGGCGCGGCGCGACGACGAAGGCTGGGTCACCGTGCGCGACACCGGCATCGGCATCCCGCCCGAATTCCTGCCGCGCATCGCCGAACGCTTCTACCGCGTCGACAGCGGCCGCTCGCGTGCCACCGGCGGCACCGGGCTCGGGCTCGCGATCGTCAAGCGGATCATGCTGAGGCACCAAGGCTCGCTGCACATCGCGAGCGAACCGGACAAGGGCAGCGCCTTCTCGCTTCGCGTGCCGGCGGTGCGGCTGCTGGGCGATGCGGCGCCCGACCCGGTAGCAGCTGCGGACGGCGCCCGCGAAGCGGGCGGCGACGACACCAGCGAAGCGGTCGCGGGCGGCGACAGCACCAGCGAAGCGGCCGCAGTACGACGACCGCCTCGCTGAGCGCGGCGATCCTCAGGCGCGCCGGGTCGCCTCCAGCGCTTCGCGCGATGCGAGGCCTTCGTCGGCGTGGCGCATGTCGACGCCCTCGACGACGTTGACGACGTACTCGGCGATGTTCTTCGCGTGGTCGCCGACCCGTTCGATCGACTGGACGATGAAGATCAGCGCCATCGCCGGCGACACGACCTCGGGCCGCTTCGTCATCACGTCCATCATCTCGGCGATCAGGTTGTCGCGCAGCGCGTCGACCTCGTCGTCGCGCTCATTGAGCGCCGTGGCAGCCGCCGTGTCGTGACGGACGAAGGCGTCGATCGCGGTGCGCAGCATGTCGCCGACGGTCTGCGCCATGCGCTCGATCCGCTCCAGCGTGATCGGCGCGGGATTGGCGTTCTGCAGCTCGCGGCTCTTCAGCGCGATCTTCTTGGCCTCGTCGCCGATGCGTTCGAGGTCGTTGTTCGTATGGATGATCGCGATGATCTCGCGCAGGTCGATCGCAATCGGCTGGCGGCGCGCGATCGTCTGGTTGCAGCGCAGGTCCGACTCCAGGTGCAGCTGATTGACCCGCTGCTCGTCGGCCAGCACCTGGGCGACCAGGCCGAGGTCGCGCAGGCGCACGGCATCGATGGCCCGCACGAACTGGCGTTCGACCAGCCCGCCCATCATCGTGACGACACTGCGCAGCCGATCGATGTCGGTGTCGAACTGCCTGATCGTATGGTCCTGCAACATCGATATTCTCCGTTCGCTCGCCAGTTTGCTCGGGTCAGCCGAAGCGGCCCGTGATGTAGTCCTCGGTCGCCTTCTTCTTCGGCTTGATGAAGAGCTGGTCGGTCTGTCCGAACTCGATCAACTCGCCCAGATACATGTAGGCGGTGTAGTCCGAGATCCGGGCCGCCTGCTGCATGTTGTGCGTGACGATCGCGATCGTGTACTCGTGCTTGAGCTCGTTGATCAGCTCCTCGATCTTGGCCGTGGAGATCGGATCGAGCGCGCTGGTCGGCTCGTCGAGCAGCAGAATTTCGGGCTTGACCGCGACCATCCGCGCGATGCACAGGCGCTGCTGCTGCCCGCCCGACAAGCTCAATCCGCTCTGGTCGAGCTTGGTCTTGACCTCTTCCCACAGCGCCGCCTTGCGCAGCGCCCACTCGACCCGCTCCTCCATCTGCGTCTTCGACAGGCTCTCGTAGAGGCGCACGCCGAACGCGATGTTCTCGAAGATCGTCATCGGGAACGGCGTGGGCTTCTGGAACACCATGCCGACCTTCGCGCGAAGCAGGTTCACATCGACGTCCGGATCGAGGATGTTGCGTCCGTTGAACAGGATCTGACCTTCGGCGCGCTGCCCCGGATACAAATCGAACATCCGGTTGAAGGTGCGCAGAAGCGTCGACTTGCCGCAACCCGAAGGCCCGATGAATGCGGTGACCTTGTTGCGGGCGATGTCGAGCGACACCTTCTTCAGGCCCTGGAACTTGCCGTAATAGAACGACAGGTCACGGATCTGCATCGCGGCGGGTTCGGCGGGAGCCGCGTCGACCTGGTGGCCGGCAGCCTGCATTGCCGGCATGGCGCCGCTGCGCGCGGAAGTGAAAGCGGGCCGGGGAGCCTGGGCGGGAACAGACATCGAGAAACTCCGTGGATCAGGTCGGCAGCTTGCT
>CALLYQ010000200.1 GCA_937858875.1 uncultured Lautropia sp.
GGCGCACCGCTCGGCTCGGCAGCGGCGCTCTCGATCGCGATCGTGTTGCTCGACTCGCCGGTGGGCGTCTGCTCGGCGAGAAGCGGCCCCTCGCGCTCGTTCGCGGAGGTTGCCCGGTCGACGGGCGCGGTCTCGTCCAGCCTCATCCCGCATTTCACACAGTAGCTGGCCCAGGGCGGGTTGGAGCGGCCGCAGGAAGGACAACTGACGATCATCGGGCGAGCTTACTCCAGCGCGATACGGCGCATCTCTTGCAGCCGCCGGAAGGTCGGTGCATACTGTGTTTATGAACAGTCAAAGGCGTGGCAGCGACAGTCCGGCCGGACCGGCGTGCGACGCGCGAGTTCGCGGGGCGCAGCGTGGGCGCGGTGCCGTATCGCAACCGGCCGGCCGCTTCGAGCAGCTCGATCGCGCGCCGGTCGACGACGGCTGGCATCCAGACGACAACGATCCGCCGCCCTTGCGCACCGAAGTCAGCAACGAATATGCCCGCCGCATCCTGTCTCGCAACCAGTCGCCCGATGTGCCTTTCGATCGCGCGATCAATCCTTATCGTGGCTGCGAGCACGGCTGCATCTATTGTTTCGCTCGCCCTACCCACGCCTATCTCGGGCTGTCGCCCGGGCTGGATTTCGAAACGCGGCTCAGGGCCAAGGTCAACGCGGCCGAACGGCTGCGCGTCGAACTCTCGGCCCCTGGCTATCGCTGCGCACCGGTAAACATCGGCGCGGCCACCGACGCCTACCAGCCGATCGAGCGCGAACGTCGCATCACCCGGCAGATCCTCGAGGAGCTGGCCGCCTGCTCGCACCCGCTCACGATCGTCACGAAGTCCGCGCTGATCGAGCGCGACATCGACCTGCTCGCGCCGATGGCCAGGAAGCGGCTTGCCGCCGTCTACATCACGATCACCACGCTCGATCCGCGGCTCGCCCGGGCCTGGGAGCCGCGCGCCGCGGCACCGTGGCGAAGGCTGCGAACGATTCGCCGATTGACCGATGCCGGGATTCCGGTCGGCGTATCGGTGGCACCTCTTGCGCCTTTCCTGAACGAGCCGGAGCTCGAGACGATCCTTGCCCAGGCGGCCGATGCAGGAGCGGTCAGCGCGTTCTACACGATCCTGCGGCTGCCCTGGGAGCTGCGAGAAGTGTTCGGTGACTGGCTGGCGAGCACGTACCCCGATCGGGCCCGGCGCGTGATGAACCGACTTCGCGAGATGCGCGGCGAAGCGCCTGACGGCCCACGCGTCAACGATCCCCGATTCTTCAGCCGGATGAAGGGGCAGGGCGCCTGGGCCGAGCTGGTGCGGCTGCGCTTCCAGCTCGCCGTGCGGCGCCTGGGGCTGGACCGGGAGCGCATCGAACTGCGAAGCGATCTGTTCGTGCCTCCCGAGCGCGGTGCCGCGCCGCCTGCGCGCGACCCGCCGGTGCGCGCCGGGCGATCCGACACGTCGGCGCAGGGCCTGCTGTTTCCGACATTGTGAGGCGCGCGGCGCCGGGCTATAATTTACGGTTTTCCGCCCACGGACAAAGGATACCGATATGGTCGTCATCCGCCTCACGCGCGGCGGCGCCAAGAAGCGCCCGTTTTATCACATCGTCGCCACCGACAAGCAGAGCCGCCGTGATGGCCGCTTCATCGAGCGGATCGGTTTCTACAACCCGGTAGCGGCCGCCACTGAAAACGGCCTGGTCCTGTCGCTCGACCGCGTCGATCATTGGCAGAAGCAGGGCGCCCAGCTGTCGCCCACCGTTGCCCGCCTCGTTCGCGACTACCAGAAGAAACAGACGGCCGTTGCGGCCGCGGCCTGATTCCGGGACACCGGAGCCGCTTCCGGTGTCCACCGGCCAACCCGTCGTGGTCGGCCAACCTGTCGTGGTCGGCCGGATCGTCGGCAGCTATGGCGTGCGCGGCTGGCTGCGCATCGAGCCGTTCAACGATCCGAACGAGTCGGTGCTGTTGACTGCGCGGCGCTGGCGGCTGCAGCGTCCCGACCAGGCTGCCGCCGGTACGGCGGTTCGCGCCGCAGCAGCGGCGGCCCGCCCGGCGCCGTACCCCGGCATGCCGAGTCTTCCCGGCGTGTTTGCGGTGCTGCGCCGAAAGGTGCAGGGCGAAGTCCTGCTCGCATCGATCGAAGGCGTCGACGTGAAGGAAGTCGCCGACGCGCTTCGCGGCTGCGAGGTTGCCGTCGATCGCAGCGAATTCCTTCCGGCCGGCGACGACGAGTTCTACTGGATCGACCTGATCGGCTGCAGCGTCAGCACGCCTGAGGGGATCGAACTCGGTGTTGTCGAGGCGCTCGACGACCACGGCGCTCATCCTTTGCTTCATGTGCGCGATCCGGAAGGTCGCGAGCGGCTGATTCCGTTCGTTTCCGCGCACGTGACCGATGTCGACGTGCAGGCGCGCCGCATCGTCGCCGATTGGGATCCCGAGTTCTAGCGACCGTGGCAGCACCGAGGTTCGACGTCGTCTCGATCTTTCCCGAGATGTTCGATGCGGTGACGCGCTTCGGAATCACGGGTCGTGCGTTGCAACGCGAGCTTTGGCAGTTCGCCTGTCACAATCCGCGAGACTTCACGACCGATGCCTATCGGCGCGTCGACGATCGTCCGTATGG
>CALLYQ010000201.1 GCA_937858875.1 uncultured Lautropia sp.
ACGACGGCAAGGAACACGAGCCCACGGTCCTGCCGGCTCGTATTCCGAACCTGCTCATCAATGGGTCGGCCGGCATCGCGGTCGGCATGGCCACGAACATTCCGCCGCACAACCTCAGCGAGGTCGTCGACGCCTGCCAGCTGCTGCTGCGCAGGCCGGAGGCCACGATCGAGGAAGTCCTCGAACTGATCCCGGCGCCCGACTTCCCGACCGCCGGAATCATCTACGGCGTGCAGGGCGTACGCGACGGCTACCGCACCGGCCGCGGCCGCGTCGTGATGCGCGCACGCACGCATTTCGAGGAGATCGACCGCGGCGCGCGCAGCGCGGTCATCGTCGACGAGCTGCCTTACCAGGTGAACAAGCGCCTGCTGCTCGAACGGATGGCCGAGCTGGTCAACGAAAAGCGGCTCGAAGGCATCTCCGACATCCGCGACGAGTCCGACAAGTCGGGCATGCGCGTCGTCATCGAGCTGAAGCGCGGCGAGCTGCCCGAAGTCGTGCTGAACAATCTGTACAAGCACACGCAGCTCCAGGACACCTTCGGCATCAACATGGTTGCGCTGGTCGACGGCCAGCCGCGCCTGCTGAACATCCAGCAGATGCTCGAGGCCTTCCTGTCGCACCGGCGCGAGGTCGTCACTCGGCGCACCGTGTTCGAGCTGCGCAAGGCGCGCGAACGAGGTCACGTGCTCGAGGGCCTGGCGGTCGCGATCGCCAACGTCGACGAGATGATCGAGCTGATCAAGGCCTCGCCGACGCCGCCGATCGCCAAGGAGCGGCTGCTGGCGCGCGACTGGCGTGCCGGTGTCGCGCGCGAGATGCTCGAGCGCGCCGGCAGCGACATCGCGGCCTTCCAGCCCGAGGGGCTCGATCCGGCCTTGGGCCTGAAGGGCGACGTCTATCGGCTGTCGGAAACGCAGGCGCAGGAAATCCTGCAGATGCGGCTGCAGCGGTTGACCGGCCTCGAGCAGGACAAGATCGTGCAGGAATACCGTGAAGTGATCGGACAGATCACCGACCTGCTCGACATCCTCGCGCGGCCCGAGCGGATCACGCAGATCATTGCCGACGAACTGGCCGCGGCGAAGTCGGAATACGCGAACCCGCGGCGCTCGGAGATCGTGCTGAACGCGACCGAGCTCGATACCGAGGACCTGATCACGCCGCAGGAGATGGTGGTCACGCTGTCGCACAGCGGCTACATCAAGAGCCAGGCGATCTCCGAATACCGGTCGCAGAAGCGCGGCGGACGCGGCAAGCAGGCCACCGCGATGAAGGACGAAGACTGGATCGACCAGTTGTTCGTCGCGAATACGCACGATCACATCCTTTGTTTTTCGAATCGCGGCCGGGTCTACTGGCTCAAGGTCTGGGAAGTGCCGCAGGGCACGCGCAATGCGCGCGGCCGGCCTATCGTCAACCTGTTCCCGCTGGCCGAGGGCGAGAAGATCACCGTCATCCTGCCGGTCAAGAGCTTCGACGCCGCGCACTACGTGTTCATGGCCACGAGCCTGGGCACGGTCAAGAAGACGCCGCTGACCGATTTTTCGAATCCACGCAAGGCCGGGATCATCGCGGTCGACCTCGACGACGGCGACTACCTGATCGGTGCGGCGGTCACCGACGGTTCGCACGACGTGATGCTGTTCTCCGACGCCGGCAAGGCCGTGCGCTTCGACGAGAACGACGTGCGCCCAATGGGCCGCAATGCGCGCGGCGTGCGCGGCATGTGGCTCGACGAGGGCCAGCAGGTGATCTCGATGCTGGTGTCCGAGAACGGCCACCTGAGCGTGCTTACGGCCACCGAGAACGGCTACGGCAAGCGCACGCCGATCGGCGAGTACACGCGCCACGGCCGCGGTACCAAGGGGATGATCGCGATCCAGACGACCGAGCGCAACGGCAAGGTCGTGGCCGCAGTGCTGGTCGATGAGAAAGACGAGATCCTGCTGATCACGACGGGCGGCGTGCTGGTTCGCACGCGGGTCTCCGAGATCCGCGAGATGGGCCGCGCCACGCAGGGCGTCACGCTGATCGCCGTCGACGAAGGCACGACGCTGTCGGGTGTGCAGCGGGTCGTCGAGACCGATGCCGAGCACGAGGCCGACGAGGCCGGCGGCGATTCGCCGGAGGGAGAAGCGTCGGGCGGCGAACCGTCGGGCGGCGAACCGTCGGGCGGCGAACCGTCGGGCGACGCATCCCCGGGCGGCGACGCCGGAGATCCGCCGAACGACGCAGACTGATCCGCTGTCCCGCGGTGCGCGCCGGCCCGGCGCCGGCGCGCCTCACGCAGGAGGCTGAGAGGCAATCGTATGCACCCGCGTAAGCCCCGAAAAGCGGCCCAATCGAGGCTCAAAGCGCAGCCGGGGTGGTGCGCCGCTTGCCCGGGCGGACGCCCGGGCTGCGCGACGCGCCTACGCCAGCGCCCTGCGCCGCCCCGGCGCGGGTGCATGCGATTGCCTCTCAGCCTC
>CALLYQ010000202.1 GCA_937858875.1 uncultured Lautropia sp.
AGGCTCATGGGATGAGCCTGTCGGGCATAAACTGAACTTCGTCGCTAATCAGGTGAGCGCATGGACTTTCAGCGGCACGTTCGATAGCGGCTGCGAGTCCCCGGCATATTCGTCGATCGCAATGTGAGCGCGCTGAAAACGGCCGATCAAATGAAGGGACCTCGAGTTATCAATAAGGCCCGCTCGCCGTCGGCGGCTCCACCGCCCCGCCACCCCGAAAGACCCCCGCCAACTCCGTCGCCGCCCGCACCAGCAGCGAGGTGTCGACTCCGACCGCCACGAACAGCGCCCCGGCCTCCAGATAGCTCCGCGCCAATGCACGGTCGGCCATCAGGATGCCGGGCGCCTTGCCGGCAGCCCGCACGGTGGTGATGCCGTCGAGAATCGCGCGCTGCACCTCGGGATGGTTCGGCTGCCCGCGATAGCCCATCGACGCAGACAGGTCGGCCGGACCAAAGAACACGCCGTCGACGCCTTCGACCGCCGCGATCTCGGCGAGGTTGCCGATCGCTTCGGCGCTTTCGGCCTGCACCAGAAGGCACATCTGGCCGTTGGCCTGCTCGAGGTAATCGTCGATCTGGTTCCAGCGCGACGCGCGGGCCATCGCCGCGCCCATGCCGCGGATGCCGTCGGGCGCATAGCGCATCGCGCGCACCATCAGCCTCGCCTGCTCGGCCGTGTCGATCATCGGGATCAGCAGCGTCTGCGCACCGATGTCGAGGTACTGCTTGACCAGCGCGACGTCGCCCTGCACCGGGCGCACGACCGGGTGCACCGGGTAGGGCGCGACGGCACGCAGCTGCTGGAGCACGCTGCGAGGGTCGTTCGGCGCGTGCTCGCCGTCGAGCACCAGCCAGTCGAAGCCGCAGCCCGCCAGCGCCTCGGCGGCATTCGCGTCGGCGAGGCCGACCCACAAACCGATCTGCGGGCGGCCCTCGCGCAGCGCGTCGCGAAACAGGTTCCGGGGAATCTTCACCAGGCGGTCCTTTCCATTCGAGCGGTTCTTGGGTCCACTTTATCTCGCCTCCCTGCAACTGCGCGGCCGCCCCGGTGGCGAGCCTGACTCTTGCAGCCGCAGTCGCCTCCCGGGCGCTCGGCTCGCGCCGGGCAACGAGAAATCCAGGCGCGCCGGGAGCTTACAGCCGGGTAACCGCCTGGAAGCCCTCGGCGCTGGACGCCTGGGCCGCCGGGATGCTGCCGCCGTCCTGCGGCGTGACCGGGAGCACCGCGTTGATCTGCCCGGTGCCCGAGGCCCCGAAGTACGGCGTGACGACCTCGGCCTTGCCGTCGTAGCTCGACCAGCCCAGTGCACCGAGCAGCATCGCCGTGTCGTGCATGAAGCCTTCGCCGTGGCCCTTGACCGCGTACTCGGGCAGCGTCGCGCAGAAGTCGCGCCACTCGGCGTTCTGCCACATGCGGATCACGTCGTGATCCATGCGCTCGAGGAAAGTGCTCCACAGCCGATCGGCATATTGGGGCGCCAGCCCGTTCTGCGCGAAGCGGTGCGACAACGAGCCACTCGCGAGGAACGCCACGGTGCCGCCGTAATGGTCCTCGACCGCGCGCCGCATGGCCCAGCCCAGCCGGGCACTGTCGTTCAGATAGTGGCTCGTGCACAGCGCTGAAACGCTGACGGCCTTGAAGTTCAGTTCTTCGTTCATGTAGCGCATCGGCACCAGCGTTCCGTATTCCGGAGCCAGCGTCGTGGCGTCGTGCGCCAGCGTCTCGACGCCGAACTCGTTGCAACTCTGCGCCAGCAGCCTGCCGAGCTCCGGATTGCCGGGAATCTCGTAGGGCATGTTGCTGATGAAGTGCGGCAGCTCGTTGCTCGTGTAAACGCCCTTGTAGTGCGGCGCGCAATTCACGTGATAGCTGGCGTTCACGAGCCAGTGCGTATCGAAGACGACGATCGTGTCCACGCCCAACTCGCGGCAGCGGCGGCCGATCTCCTTCAGTCCGTCGATGGCGGGCTGGCGGGTGCCCTTGCGCGGACCGTCGAATTCGCTCAGGTAGAGCGACGGTACGTGCGTGATCTTGGCGGCAAGTGCGAGCGTGCCCATGCTTCGGCTCCTCGTGGATCGATCAGATGAATCGGAACGCCACGGCCCCCATCGGACCGTAGTCGACGTGGAAGCTGTCGCCGGCGCTGCCGGTGACCGGCCGAGTGAACGAACCGGACAGCACCACCTGCCCGGCCTCGAGCTGCTCGTCGTGCTGCGCGAAGCGGTTCGCCAGCCAGGCCACGCCGGTCGCAGGATGGTTCAGCACGCCGGCCGCCAGGCCGGTCTCCTCGATCACGCCGTTGCGATACAACAGCGCGCCGACCCAGCGCAGGTCGACCGCGTCGGGCTTGACCGGCCGGCCGCCGAGCACGATGCCGGCATTGGCGGCAAAGTCGGCGATCGTGTCGAAGACCTTGCGCGGCGCTTTCGTCTCGCGGTCGAACTGCTCGATCCGTGCATCGATGATCTCGACGGCCGGACTCACGTAGTCGGTCGCCGCGAGCACGTCGAACAGCGTGACGCCAGGGCCGCGCAGCGCGCGCCCGAGCACGAACGCCAGCTCGACCTCGACGCGCGGCGCAATGAAGCGCTCGAGCGGAATGTCGCCGCCCTGCTCGAAGAACATGTCGTCCATCAGCGGCGCGTAGTCGGGCTCGTCGATCTGGCTGGCCTGCTGCATCGCGCGCGAGGTCAGCCCGATCTTGCTGCCCCTGACCTTGCGACCGTCGGCCTTCTCGAGCGCAACCCAGGCGCGCTGGATCGCATAGCCGTCGGCGATCGTCATGCCCGGATGCCGACCCGAAAAGTGGCGGACCTGCGTGCGCGTCTTGCGCGCTTCGTAGAGTTCGCGCGCCAGCGCTTCGATCGTGTCCTTCGGCAGCGTTTCGCGCACGTTCATCTTTCCTTCTGTACGGGGTTCTGGAACAGCGGATGGATGCTGCTGTTCTTCGAATCGAAGACCTCGGGGCCTTCGTCGATCTGCAAGGTGACGCCGACATGGCGCGACGCGAGCAGCGGTGCGAAATGCGACTTCGCGCAGGCCTCAAGCGCGCGCCCGACCGATGCGTGCACTGCCGCGCTGCGGCCGCGTCCCATGCGCAGGTTCAGGTAGACGAACGAGAAATCGCGGCTGCCGTCGGCGACCGCCGCGTGCGCGGCCGGATAGGCGAGCACACGCACGCCGCCGGTCGGAAACACCGCCTGGCCGGCTTCGTCGCGCGCCGCGCACATCGCGTCGGCCAGCGCACGACACAGCGCCCTCATGTCGGTGCCGCCGGCTTCGGGCGACGCGTCGAGCTCGGGCGTGTAGAGGATGACGAGATGCGGCATGGCGAGGAAACCGGACGGTTCAGGCGCCCCAGTGCGGGATATGGTGCGAACCGAGCGACACGCAGACGTTCTTCGGCTCGCAGAACGCCTCATAGCTCCAGGTGCCGCCTTCGCGGCCGGTGCCCGACGCCTTGGTGCCACCGAAGGCCTGGCGCAGGTCGCGCACGTTCTGGCTGTTCACGAAGCACATGCCGGCTTCGATCCGCTCGGCCATCCGGTGCGCGCGGCCGACGCTCTCGGTCCAGACGTAGCTCGACAGGCCGTAGGCGACGTCATTGGCGATGCGCACCGCGTCTTCCTCGTCGTCGAACGGGATCAGGCAGGCAACCGGGCCGAAGATCTCTTCCTGCGCGATCCGCATCCGGTTGTCGACGTCGGCAAAGACGGTCGGCGCAACGTAGTTGCCGCGCCGCACGCGCTCGGGCAATTCGGGAGCGTCGAGCCCGCCGCACAGCATCGATGCGCCTTCCTTCGTGCCGATCTCGATGTAGCCGCGCACCTTGGCCAGGTGCCCGGTGCTGATCATCGGGCCGACGATCGTGCTCTCGTCGAGCGGGTCGCCGACCGGGATCCGCTTCGCACGCTCGACGAAGCGATCGACGAACTTCGGATAGATCGCCTTCTGCACGAGGATGCGCGAGCCCGCCGTGCAACGCTCGCCGTTGTTCGAGAAGATCATGAACACGGCCGCGTCGAGCGCACGTTCGAAGTCGGCGTCGTCGAAGATCACGAACGGACTCTTGCCGCCCAGTTCCATCGAATACTTCTTCAGGCCGGCGGCGCGGATGATCCGGTTGCCGGTCGCCGTCGAGCCGGTGAACGAGATCGCGCGCACGTCCGGATGCGAGCACAGCGGTTCGCCGGCCTCGGCGCCGTAGCCGTGCACGATGTTCAGCACGCCGGCCGGGATGCCGGCTTCGAGCGCCAGCTCGCCGAGCCGCGAGGCGGTCAGCGGCGACAGCTCGCTCATCTTCAGCACCGCGGTGTTGCCCAAGGCCAGGCAGGGTGCGGTCTTCCAGGTCGCGGTCATGAACGGCACGTTCCACGGGCTGATCAGCGCGCAGACGCCGACCGGCTGGTACAACGTGTAGTTCAGGTGCGTGGCAGTCGGGTAGGTGTGGCCGTCGACGCGCGTGCAGACCTCGGCGAAGTAGTGGAAGTTGTCGGCCGCGCGCGGTACCAGCTGCTTGCGCGTCTGCCCGATGACCTGGCCGGTGTCGTTGGTCTCGGTCTCCGACAGTTCGGGCACGTGCGCGGTGATCAGCTCGCCGAGTCTGCGCATCAGCTTCGCGCGCTCGACCGCGGGCTTTGCCGCCCAGGCCGGGAATGCCGCCTTGGCAGCGGCGACCGCCGCGTTGACTTCGTCGGCGCCGCCGCGCGCGACTTCGGCCAGCGCCTGCTGCGTGGCCGGGTTCACGGTTTCGAAGTAGTCGCGGCCGGTTACCGGCTTGCCGTCGATCAGGTGTTCGATGCGCATCTGTTGAGCTCCTGTCATCGCCCGAAAATCTCGTCGCCGACGATCGTGCTCACGAGCCGGCCGATCCCCTCGATCTCGCAGACGACCTCGTCGCCGGCCTGCACGTTCACGACGCCGTCGGGCGTGCCGGTCAGGATCACGTCACCGGCCTGCAGCGTCATGAAGCTGCTCAGGTATTCGATCAGCGACGGAACGTCGTTGATCATGTTCGCCGTGCTGCCGGCCTGCGTCTGCTCGCCGTTGACCAGCGTGCGCAGCGCCAGCGCGTGCGGATCGGGCACGTCGGCCGCGTCGACGAACCAGGGGCCGAGCACCGTGGCGCCGTCGCGGTTCTTCACGCGCAGGTTCGGGCGGTACCAGTTCTCGAGGTAGTCGCGAAACGCATAGTCGTTGCAGACCGTGTAGCCGGCGACGTGCTTCATCGCGTCGGCCGCCTTCACGTTCTTCGCGCTGCGGCCGATGACGACGGCGAGCTCGCACTCGTAGTGC
>CALLYQ010000203.1 GCA_937858875.1 uncultured Lautropia sp.
GGGCACCTGAATGGTGTCCAGCGGCGTGCCGTCCGCGCCGTTGAGCACCTGCAGCGTGATGAACTTGCCCTGCGCGGTGGCGATGACGAGCGCCACGGCCTTCTGCGGCGCGGTGACGTCGCGCACCTCCTTCGCCGTGGGCATCGCCGGCACTGCCTTCTTCGTCGGCTTGGCGACGTAGCGTGACGAGATGGCCCTGGTGACGACCTTCGTCACCGCGGGCGGGCCGCTCACCACCACGTTCGGCTTGGGCTTGGCGGCGAGCGCGACAGACGCGACCAACAACGACGACAGAAACCAGAGACGCATGAGGGCGGTCATTTGAGCAGACGGGTGGTCAGTGGGCGACGACATGCATCTCGGGGAAACGTTGACGTGCCACGGGCTCCGACAGGCTGCCCTGGCCAGGCGCCAGCAAGACCTCGGCGCCGAGCAGCGAGCCGGGCGAAACCAGCAGGCGATCGTTGAGCAGCTCGTGAATCTGTTGGCGCGTCTCGAGCCGCGTCACGCCGGCGCGACGGCCGCGCGTACACAGCACCAGCACCAGCACGCTCAGCGCGCCACCGTCGGCAGGCTCCGCCGCGCGCGCACGGAAATCAGCCAGCGCCGACTGGTAGCTCTGCTGCGCGCTGCCGAGGTCGTTCAGGTCCTTCTCGCCGTAACCCACGTGCCGCCACTGCGGCGCGATGCCCAGCAGCGCCTTCACCGCGCGCTGCACCAGCTGCACGCGCTGCTGCACCGGGTCGGCGCCGGGCACGACCAGGCCCAGGATCGCGTGGCCGCTCTCGTGGTAGGCGATCCGCTCGCGATCGTCGTCGCTGAGCAGCAGCGCGCGCTCGGGCCCGAGCACGATCTTTTCCAGCGCATCGAGGAAATCCTTCTGGTTCACTTCGGTCTGCTCGCGCCGCGCCGCCAGCAGCGCCGCTTCGTTGACCAGGTTTTTCAGGTCGGCACCCGACAGCCCCGGCGTCGCCGACGCGACTTCGAGCAGGCTCACGTCGGCGGCCAGCGGCACCTTGCGCGTATGCACCTTCAGGATTGCGTCGCGGCCGACCTTGTCGGGCAGGTTCACGACGACGCGCCGGTCGAAGCGGCCGGCGCGCAGCAGCGCCTTGTCGAGCACGTCGGGCTGGTTCGTGGCGGCGAGCACGATGACGCCTTCGCGACTCGAGAAGCCGTCCATCTCGGTCAGGATCTGGTTCAGCGTCTGTTCCTTCTCGCTGGAGCCGCCGATCGCGACCTGGCCGCGCGCGCGCCCGATCGCGTCGAGCTCGTCGATGAAGACGATCGCCGGCGCATGCTCGCGCGCCTGCTTGAACAGGTCGCGCACGCGCGCGGCGCCGACGCCGACGATCATCTCGACGAACTCCGAAGCGCTCATCGAGAAGAACGGTACAGCGGCCTCGCCGGCCACGGCGCGCGCCAGCAGCGTCTTTCCGGTACCGGGCGCGCCGACCAGCAGCACGCCCTTCGGCGCCGTGCCGCCGAGCCGCGTGTACTTTTCCGGATCCTTCAGGAAGTCGACGATCTCGACCAGCTCGTTCTCGGCCTCGTCGATGCCGGCAACGTCGTCGAAGGTGACCTTGCCCGAAGTCTCCTGGTCGTAGCGGCGCGCCTTGCTCTTGCCGATGCCCATCATCGCGCCGCCCATGCCGCCGCCCTGCTGCGCACGCCTGAACATCCAGAAATAGAAGCCGATGATCAGCAGTGCCGGTCCGAACATCATCAGCATCGTGAGCCAGCCGCTGCCGCCCGTCTGGATCGGTACCGCGCTGATCTCGACCTTGTGCTCGATCAGGAAGCTCTCGAGCCCGTCGTCGACGAACAGCGGCAAGGTGGTCGTGAAGACCGACGAGCTGCGCGGCTCGGCCTGGATGCGCTGCGCCAGCGGCGTGCCGCGCTGCGCACCGGCGCTGCTGCCGGCCTCGGCACCGGGCTCGGCCGGACGCGGCCAGGTCACCGCCTCGGCGAACCGGCCCTCGATGCTCTCGCCCTTGCTGTAGATCGATTCGACGTTGCCCTTCGCGACCTCTTCCTTGAACGCGGTATAGGGAATCGTGATCGGGCCTTCCGGCTCGGGAAAGAACAAGCGCACGACCATGTAGTTCGCCAGCAGCACGACCAGGAAAATCAGCCAGGTGCGGTTGCGCGGCATCGTCGGCATCCGGCCCGGGCCGACAGGCTGTCCCGGCCCGTTGCGCTGGGAGCCCGCGCGCCCGCCTGCTCCCTGATCTTCAAAAGCCATGATTCCTCCTCTGCGATCGCTAGTGCAGTGTCAGCATCGCACCGATTATCAGCGCATTGGCGAGGTCGACGAAGAAGCCGCTCACGAGCGGCACGACGACAAATGCGCGGTGGGCGGCGCCATGCTGCTGCGCCACCGCCGTCATGTTGGCCACGGCGGTGGCCGTCGATCCGAGGGCGATGCCGCTGAATCCCGAGCAGATCACGCTCGCTTCGTAGTCGCGGCCCATCGCGCGGAACACGACGAGCACCGAGAACAGAAGCGCGAGCAGTATCTGCACCGACAGCGCAGCCAGCACGAAGACGAACATCCCCTGCAGGCTCCAAAGCTGCAGCCCCATCAGCGCCATCGTCAGGAACAGCCCGAGCGCAATGTCGGAGATCAGCGCCAGCCCCTTCGAAGTGCCCGCAGACGATCCGATCGGATCGCCGCGCCGCGCGAGCAGCGGCAGGTTGCGAACGAGGATGCCGGCGATCAGGCAACTGACGAAGGTCGGCAGCGTGAGGCCGGTCGCGGCGATCGCCGATTCGATGCTCCAGCCGAGCATCAGCGCGACGTTGAGCAGGAACAGCGCGCGCAGCACGCTGAAGTAGTCGAATCGTGCCGGCATCTCGTTGGCCGAGCCGATGTCGAGCCGCATGTCGCCGGACGGCTGGATCCGGTGCCGTCGCATCAGCCAGGCGGCTGTCGGCCCGCCGATCAAGCAGGCCGAGATCAGCCCCACCGTGTTGCCGGCGATGCCCAGTTCCAGCGCATTGGCGATGCCGTGCTGCTCGACGAACACCGGCGCCCAGGCCAGCGTCGTGCCGACGCCGCCGGTCAGCGACACCGAGCCGAGCAGCAGGCCGGTCTTCGGGTCCATGCCGAAGCCGCCCGCGATCGCCATGCCGGCGAGGTTCTGCACGACCATGAAGAAACCTGCCAGCAGGCTCAGCACCAGCAACGGGCGACCGCCGGCACGCAGCGTGCGAACGTCCGACTTCAGGCCGACGCCGGCAAAGAAGTAGAGCAGCAGCAGGTCGCGGGCACCGAGCTCGAACTCGATGCGCAGGTCGAGCGCATACCAGACCAGTGCCACGACCGCCGCGCAGAGGACCCCGCCGGACAGCGGCTCCGGAATCGAATAGCGGCGCAGCAGTTCGACGCGCTGCGTGAGCCGCTTGCCGGCCAGCAGCAATACGAGCGCCAGCGTGAACGAATGGAAGGCCTCGACGACGACCGCGCCGCCCATGCCGGCATTGGCCATCAGGCGAGCATCGCGGCCGCGTCGAGCGCGGCGATCCATTCCTCGTTCGTGCGTTCGACGGCGACGAGAACCTTCGATTCGGCGGTCGACAGCAGCGGCGCCTCGGCCGCCACTGCGGCCGCGTTCGCCGCGTGATCCAGCCGCAGGCCGAGGAACTCCAGCCCGGCGCAGACGCGATCGCGGATCTCGGCGTTGTGCTCGCCGATCCCAGCCGTGAAGACCAACATGTCGAGCCCGCCGAGCGCCGCCGTCAGCGCGCCGATCTCGCGGACGATGCGGCGCACGTACAAGGCCAGCGCCGCCTGTACGCGTTCGTCGCCGGCCTCGCGCGGCAGCAGCTCGCGCGGATCGGACGAAACGCCCGACACGCCGAGCAGCCCCGACTCGTGGTACAGCACGCGACCGACCTGTTCGAGGCTCAGCTTCTCGATCTCCATCAGGTAGATGACGGCGCCCGGGTCGAGCGCGCCGCAGCGCGTACCCATCATCAGCCCGTCGAGCGACGAGAAGCCCATCGTCGTGGCGACGCTGCGCAAGCCCTGCATCGCGCACAGGCTCGCGCCGCTGCCCAGGTGCGCGACGATCGTGCGGCCGCGCGCCCGGTCGCCGTAGCGTTCGGCCAGCGCAATCGACATGTACCGGTACGACAGCCCGTGGAAGCCGTAGCGGCGCAGCCCGCGCTCCCAAGCCGCGTACGGCAGCGCCAGCATCTGCTCGACCTTCGGCATCGTGTGGTGAAACGCCGTGTCGAAGCAGGCCACCTGCGGCAGCTCCGGATTGGATGCGGCCAGCGCCTCGATCGCCTCGAGCGCGAATGGCTGGTGCAGCGGCGCAAGCGGAATGTACGAGCGCAGGTCGGCCAGCACCAGCGGGTCGACGCGCACCGGCTCGAAGTACTTGCTGCCGCCGTGGACGACGCGATGCGCGACCCCGGTCAGCCGGCGCCCGGCCAGCCGCGCGATCACGCGCTCGCGGATGTGCATCAGCGCCGACAGATAAGGTTTGCTCTTGTCGAGCGAACCCGGCCCCGGTGTGACGCCGGTTTCGCCGAAGGTCGGGTTCGGTCCGGTGATGCCGTCGACCTTGCCGTTCCACAATGGCTGGCGCGGCAGCGGCGACTGGCCGGCGTCGAACAGTGCGAACTTGATGCTCGACGAGCCGCAGTTCAGTACGAGGATCAGACCGGCGGTGTCAGCGTTCATGCGGTAGCTCCCTGTTGCGTGCTTGAGTTCGGTGCGGGCAAAGGCGCGGGCCAGGATTCGTTTGCGCCTGCCGGTACTTGCCCCTGCTGCGCAGGGGTGCCCTGCGATGCTTGTATGGTTTGGAGCGTCGGGGT
>CALLYQ010000204.1 GCA_937858875.1 uncultured Lautropia sp.
CCCGCCAGATCTTCGACGTCGACGCGGTAGCGAAGATCGTCGTAGGGGCCGCTGAGGCTGATCGGTATGGTCAGGCCGCGCAGCCGGTCGAAGGCATCGCGCCGTGCCGGATCGGGATCGCCGCCCGGAGTGCCGGTGATCGTCGCGCGGACTCGCCAGTCGAGCGCACGGGCGCGCAGGTCGACCTGCCCGGCCGCCTGGGCGCGCATCCAGTCGGCCCGCAGGTCGACGTCGTCGCTGCGGGCGACCCCCTCGGCGATCCGGAAGTGGGCGTTCAGCGAACTGAACGGCGTGCGTTCGCCGGAGCGCGCGCCACGTTCGACCGGCAGGCGTCCCCCCAGCGCGTCGCGCACTTGCCGGATCATCTGGTCGAGATCGATGCCCTTGACGGCACCGTCGATCAGCGTCAGCGCAGCAGCGCCCGACAGCGTGCCCAGCAGCGCGTCGGTGTTGCCGCCGCTGGCCGACAGCTCGACGCTGAATTCGCCGCGCCCGTCGAGCACGTCGCGGCCGGTCGCATCGCGGATCAGGCCGCCGGCCGCGACATCCGACAGTTTCGCGATCAGTTCGTGGACGGCTTCGGACAGGCCCAGCCTCGCCTGCAATTCTCCGCCGTTCAGGCGGCCGCTGATCGGGTCGACGACGATGCGTCCGTTGCCAGTGACCGCTCGGGCATCGAGGTTGTTGATCGTCAGCCCGGAGACGCGCAGCGCCTCGATCTTCAGCGTTCCTTGCGTGTCGATCGACGCGATCGGCCCGACGGTGCGGGCAACGGCGTCGGCGGGCGCCGGGGGCGCGGGAGCAGGGGCCGGCTGCACGTCCGCCGATGGCTGTGCGGGCCCGGAGGCGCTGTCGCCGGCGCCCGGCACGGGCCCGAACGGAGGGAACGTGGAGCGCGCCGCGGCCAGCTTGTCGCGCAGGCGATCGACGTCGATCTCGTCGGCGGCGAGCTCGTATTCGACCGCGAGCGGATCCAGCTGCTTCGCAGTGGCCGACAGCCGAAGCCTCGAATCGTCGAGGGAGCCGTCGAGCGCGAGGCTGGCGTTCGATTCGCGGCTGTCGAATCGCGCCGTACCGGACAGCTTCAGCGCGGGTCCGGTCGGTGGCGTGGCATTGACCGTCAATGCGCTTGCGTCGTAGGTGCCGCCGGCGAAGTCGGCGAGCAGCCGTGCGCTGATGCGCGCGTTCACCCCATGGATGCCGCCGCCGGTGCCGTCGAGCCGCGCGTCGAGTTCCTCGAACTGCACGCGGCGTGCGCCGAAGTCGGGCACGTAGCGCGCGGCCAGCTCCAGCCCCATGTCGGTGCTGCCGTCGGAGGAACGCAGGCGGCCGTTGAGTTCGAGCCGGCCGGTCTTGCCGGTTTCGATCCGGTCCGCCGCCAGCGCGCCTTCTTCGAGCCGCAGTCCGCTGCCGTCGTCGGCTGCATCGACGCGAACGCCCGTCAAGGTGACGCCCTCGACGGCGAGCTCGCGCGACAGCAGCGGTCGCAAGGCGATGGCGACCCGGCCCGATTCGAAGCGCATCGCCTGGCCTTCGCCCCGCGGGCCGGACAGCGAGGCAGGGCCGCTGGTCAGCGCCAGATGAGGCCACAGCGACAGCGACAACGCTCCCGGCAAGGCCAGCCGGCGTCCGGTCTGTTCTTCGACCAGTTCGATCAGCTGCGGCTTGTAGCGGTTCGCGTCGAAGGTGGCCACGAACGCGACCAGCCCGAGCAGGACGACGCCGAGCAGGATCGCGGCGATGACGACGATTCTTCGGACGGGCATGGTCCGGCGCCTCCGCTCGCCGGTCTTGCATGGAAGGAAACTCGAATCCTCCAGACTAAACCAGTCAGGGTTTACATGCTGTTACGGCTGTTGCAGCCGGGGACAGCGCAAGGCACGATCCCTGGGCTAGGCTTGGCTCGAGTATCGAACGAGCACAGCGGCGAACCGGTTTCGCCAGGCAAGGAGCGACAGATGAACGCGATTCGCAGGGCCCTGACGGCCACGGCAGTAGTGAGCGGCCTGCTGGCCGCGGGCGCGGTCCAGGCCTCGGATGCGGTGCTGGGCGCGGTAATCGGCGGCGGCGCCGGTGCGCTGATCGGGCAATCGCTGGGCGGGCGCGACGGCGCGGTCGTCGGAGGTGCGATCGGAGCGGCAGCCGGCGCCGCCGCCGCGCATGGACATCGCCATCCGGTGCAGGTCTATCACTCGCGGCCGTACTATGCGCCGCCGGCCGCGGTCTACGCGCCGCCCGCGGCCGTCTACGGTGCCCCGGGCGCCGTCTACTATCCGCCGGCCACTTACCATCGCCCGCCGATGCCCGTCTATCGCGTCGCGCCGCCGGTGGTCTACCGGCCGGCGCCGGTCATCATCGAGTACGATGGACGCGGCCACTGGAAGGGCCGCGGTCACGGCCACCGCCACTTCCACCGCGGCCACGGCCATCATCACAAGCCCGGACGCCACCACCGACACCGTTGAGCGCCAGACCGGACGACACAGCCTTACCGCCGCCATGGGCCAGCGAACCCGGCGGCGCGAGCATCGTCGACCTGGCTGCCGCGCTTGCCGGTCGATTCGGCGCGCTGCCGCGCAATGCGAGACTCGCTGAACGCCTGGCGGCCGCGCTGGACGACGCGCGCCACGTGGTCATGCTGCTGTTCGACGGTTTCGGCGAGCGCCAGCTTCGCACCCTCGCCCCCGGCGGCGCGCTGGCCGCCGCCCGCTTGAGCAGCCTGCGCTCGGTGTTCCCGTCGAGCACCGGGCCGGCCATCACTTCGCTCGCCACGGCACACTATCCGGCGAGTCACGCGAACACCGGATGGTTCTGCTGGAGCGAAGCTCACGAAGCGGTCGTGCGCACGCTCCCGATGGATCTGCGCGCCGTGCCCGGCAGCAATGTGAAGGCGGCCGAACTCTGGGGCTGGCAGTCGCCCAGCCTGCGCTTCAATGCACCGGTGTACGCGATCCAGCCGCGGGGAATCGCCGATTCGACGTTTTCGCGCCACGCGTGGGCGGCCGCCGAGCGGATCGCCTATCGCGGCCTCGAAGAATTGCCTGAATTCGTCGAACGCGTCGTGCAGAAATCTCCGGAGGGCGCCTTCGTCTGGGTCTACCTGCCTCACTTCGATTCCGCCAGCCATGCCTGCGGTTGGCAAAGCGATGCCGCGCTCGCCATCGGCCGCGGTTTCGACCTGCTGTTCGAGACGCTGGCCCTGCGGCTGCGAGCGAGCGGCGCGCTGCTGCTGGCAACGGCGGACCACGGCTTCATCGATGTCCCCGACGACCGACAACTGAAACTCGAGGACTTTGCGGAGCTGGCGGCGCTGCTCGACCGGCCGCTGACCGGCGAGCCTCGCGTCGCCTATTGCCATGCCAGGCCGGGCCGGGAAGCGGAGTTCGAGGCGGCAGCCCGCAGCGCGCTCGGGTTCGCGTTCGAGATCGTGGCCAGCGATCGGCTGGTGTCGTCCGGCTGGTTCGGGCCTGGTTTGATCTCGCCGCAGCTGGCCGGCCGCGTCGGTACGCACACGCTGATCGCGCGGGAACGCTACACGCTTGTCGACCGGATGCCCGGCGAAGATCCCGTGCGATTCGTGGGCATGCACGGCGGCATCGATTCCGACGAGTTGTTCGTTCCACTGGCGGCGATGCGCCACGGCGCGCCGCTGTGACATCTTCGCGGCGGCGAACGCGCCGGAACCGTTAACATCGGCACCCGGCGGCCGCATCGTGCGGCCGCGTTCGTACTGGCTGTGCCGTGACCGCAAAAGCATCGTCTGCTTCAATTTCCGTCAACGCGCTGAGCGTTGCCGGCATCGATCCCTCCGGCGGAGCCGGCATCTACGCGGACCTGAAGGCGTTTTCCGCGCTCGGAGCCTATGGCACCGGTGTCGTGGCCGCGCTGACCGCACAGAACACGCAGGCCGTGACCGGCGTGCACGGCGTGCCGCCGGCCTTCATCCGGCAGCAGATCGACACGCTGTTCGCCGACGTCCGGATCGACACGGCGAAGATCGGCATGCTGGGCAGCGCGCAGGCCGCGCAGGCGGTCGCAGAGGGGCTGGCCGGCCCGATCCGCGCCGGCTCGCCCGCACACCTGGTCGTCGATCCGGTGATGGTCGCCAAGAGCGGCGACCGATTGCTCGACCAGGAGGCGACCGCAACGCTGATCGAGGCGATCCTGCCGTTGTCCACGCTGATCACGCCGAACCTGCCTGAGGCCGGCGTGCTTCTCGATGCGCGGCCACCCGATACGCTGAAGGAAATGCAGCGCTTCGCGGAGAGGTTGCGCCGGCTGTTGCGCGACGACGGCCGCCGCTGGGTGCTGGTCAAGGGCGGGCATCTGTCGGGCGATCCGGTCGACCTGCTGCACGACGGCGACCGGATGATCGAACTGACCGGTCCGCGCATCGAGAGCCGCAACACGCACGGTACCGGCTGCACGCTGTCGGCGGCGATCGCCGCACTGTTGCCGCAGGCGCCGGACACGCCGACGGCCGTGCGAGCCGCCAAGGCTTACGTGACCGAGGCGATCCGGCGCTCGGGCGAACTGCAGGTGGGCAGCGGCCACGGGCCCGTCCATCATTTCCACGCGTGGTGGGGCGGCTCCGCCGGCGAGGCCTCGGCAGGACGTTCGGGCCGCGGGCACGGGGGGCGCGGGTGATCGAGCTGCTCTATGCGCTGCCGCTGCTCGTCAAGGCCGCAATCCTCGGCATCGTCGAAGGCCTGACCGAGTTCCTGCCGATCTCGAGCACCGGCCATCTGATCCTGACTTCGAGCCTGCTGGGCTTCGCCGGCGACAAGGAAAAGATGTTCAACGTCGCTATCCAGACCGGGGCGATGTTCGCCGTCATCTGGTACTACCGCCAGCGGATTGCCGACACGGTCTCCGGAATCTTGTCGGAGCCGCGTGCGCAGCGCTTCGCGATGAACGTCCTGATCGCCTTCCTGCCCGCAGCGATCCTCGGGCTGGCCTTCGCCGGCTGGATCAAGGAGGCGCTGTTCCGGCCGGTGCCGGTCGCCGTGGCCTTCATCGTTGGCGGGCTGATCATCCTGTGGGTCGAATCGCGCCAGCGCCGGGGACTGGCCGCCGCGCGCGTGCAGGATGTCGACTCGATGACTGCCGCCGACGCGCTGCGCCTGGGCATTGCGCAGGCCTTCGCGCTGATCCCTGGCACCAGCCGCTCGGGAGCCACGATCATCGGCGGCATGCTGTTCGGACTGTCGCGGCGCGCGGCGACCGAGTTCTCGTTCTTCCTCGCGATCCCGACGCTGATCGGCGCCGGCGTCTACGACGCGTGGAAGTATCGCGACCTGCTGTCGACGCAGGACATCCCGATGTTCGCCGTCGGCCTCGGCTTCGCGTTCGTGTCGGCACTGGCCTGCGTGCACTGGCTGATTCGCTGGATCGCCACGCACGATTTCAAGGTCTTTGCCTGGTACCGGATCGCGTTCGGCCTGGTGGTGCTGCTGACCGCGTGGACCGGCGCGGTGGAGTGGGTCGCCTGATTCGACGTCGCCGACCGCTCAGGCCGGCCGCCGGCGAAACACGATGTCCCAGACGCCGTGGCCCAGCCGCAGTCCGCGCTTCTCGAACTTGGTCACCGGCCGGTAGGCGGGCCGCGGTGCAAAGCCCCGGCAGTCGGCCGCCGTTTCGCCGATGACGGTAGCGTCGCCGGCCGAGTTCTCCAGCAGCGGTTCGCGCGACAGCACGTCGAGCATCTGCATCGCGTAATGCTCCCAGTCGGTCGCGCAGTGCAGGTAGCCGCCCGGCGCCAGCCGCGAAGCGAGCAGCGCGACGAACGGCGGCTGGATCAGGCGGCGCTTGTGGTGCCGGGCTTTGGGCCAGGGGTCGGGAAAGAACACGTGGACGCCGGCCAGCATGCCGGGTGCAAGCATGTCGCGCACGACTTCGACGGCGTCGTGCTGGACGATGCGCAGGTTGCGCAGGCCGGACTCGTCGATCCGGCGCAGCAGCGAGCCGACGCCGGCCGGGTAGACCTCGACGCCGAGGAAATCGGTGTCCGGCATCTGCTGCGCGATGTGCGCCGTGGTTTCGCCCATGCCGAAGCCGATCTCGAGCACCAGCGGAGCCTTGCGGCCGAACACCTCGACCGGGACCAGCGTTTCGCGCCGGTGGGGCAGCGACCAGTGTTCGAGCAGCGTTTCGTAGGCCAGCCGCTGGCCGGCGGTGAAGTGGCCACGCCGGCCGGAGAAACTGCGGATGTGCGGGTGTCCGTCTGCGCCGGGATCGCTTGCCGGCGGCGTTGCGTCGGCTGTTCGAGCCGGGTTCCGCGTTTCGATCAAGCGCTTGCCTCGCCCGCTCCGGCTTTCGTGGCGCCGGCGATGCTCGCAGCGCCGCTGCCGATCATGCCGCCGGTCGGCGACGACGGGATCGCCGAATAGAGCTTCTTCGGCATGCGGCCGGCAAGGAAGGCGTCGCGGCCGGCCTCGACGGCCTTGCGCATCGCGCCGGCCATCCGCACCGGATCGCGGGCCGCCGCAACGGCGGTGTTCATCAGCACGCCTGCGCAGCCGAGTTCCATTGCGATCGCCGCGTCCGACGCCGTGCCGACGCCGGCATCGACGATGATCGGCACGCGAGCGTTCTCGAGAATCAGCTGCAGGTTCCACGGATTCAGGATGCCCATGCCCGAGCCGATCAGCGAGGCCAGCGGCATGACCGCCAGGCAGCCGATTTCTTCGAGCCGTTTTGCCTGGATCGGGTCGTCGCTGCAATAGACCATGACCTCGAAGCCTTCGCGCACGAGCACCTCGGCGGCCTTCAGCGTCTCGGGCATGTTCGGATACAGCGTGTGGCTGTCGCCGAGCACCTCGAGCTTGACCAGCGTATGCCCATCGAGCAGCTCGCGCGCCAGGCGCAGCGTGCGGATCGCCTCCTCGGCCGAGTAGCAGCCGGCGGTATTCGGCAACAGCGCATAGCGCTCGGGCGACAGGAAGTCGAGCAGGTTCGGCTCGCCGGCGTTCTGGCCGATGTTCGTGCGGCGGATCGCCACGGTGACGATCTGTGCGCCGCTCGCCTCGACGGCGCGCCGGGTCTCGTCGAAATCCCGGTACTTGCCGGTGCCGATCAGCAGGCGCGACGAGAACTCGCGCTTGCCGATTCGCAGCAGATCGCCTGTGTCCGGCGCGTTGGCGCTGCGGGCGGTTTCGGCGGCGTTCGTAGGATGTCCAGGTGCGTTCATCGATGCTTCGGTTCAGCCGAGATCCGGTTCGACACGGACCGGAAAGTTCACGGAATTCGACATGAAGCAGTTGGCGTGCGCCTTCGAGTGAAAGCTTTCGAGCTTCGCGGCCTGGGCGGCGTCGGCAAGGCGCACGCGCGGCCGCAGCACGACCTCGACGAAACGCATCCTGCCGTCTTTCATGCCCAAGGTGCCGGTGGCCCGATCGCTGTACTCGACGACCTCGGCCCGCGACTTGGCGGCCACCGCCATGAAGGTCAGGAAGTGGCACTGCATCAGCGAAGCCATCATCAGTGTTTCGGGATTCGCCAGGCTGTCGTCGCCATGGAAGACCGCCGGCGCCGAGGCCTCGAGTGCTGCGCCGCCGTCGAATTCGAGCCGCGCCACTCGGCGGATGGTCTCGTAGGTGAACGGCGTGCCCGGGGGCTGGCCCTGCCAGTCAAGGCGGCCTTCGAAGCGGTGCTCCTGCGACATGCGAACTCCGGTTGGGGTTACCTGACGACGATCGTTGCCATTCGGCCTGTCTGCGCTTCACCCGCCGCCGACGGCAACGACGATTTCGAGCCGGTCGCCTCCGGCGATCGTTTCATCGGCATGCCGGCTGCGGGGGACGATCTCGCCGTTTCGCTCGACGGCGATCCGCTTGCCGGCGAGCCCGAGCGTGTCGAGCAGCGACGCCACGGTGGACTGTTGCGGGAGCTGGCGCTTCTCGCCGTTGACGGTGATTTCGATCATGAGCGAAATTGTCGCACGCGACCGGACCTGCCCTTGTCAGCGCCTCACGCTGTCGAACATCGCTCGTCCCACCAGTTCGTGCGCATGCGTCGACGGATGCAACGCGTCCCAGAACATCAACGGCGGAAGCTGTGCGGACAGGTCGACGTCGGGACAGGTAGCGGGATCGCGCAGCAGGCAATCGCTCGCCCCGCTGCCGGGGGCCAGCAGCTCGGTTGCGGGGGGCATCGCAGCGATGGACCCCGCCCGGAGCAGGTCGTGCATCAGCGTATAGACGTCGACCCGCAGGATCCGGGTGTCGGGGAGCCGCGCCGCCACGCCATCCAGCGCTTCGGCAAGTCCGGCGTTGTGGGCACGCGTCAGCGAAGAGAGCACCGGTCCGAGGCCCAGCGACTGGCCCAGCGGCGTAAGTCCCAGGTCAGGCAGGTTCGGGACCAGGAAATTGCGCGCCCCGAACGAATGCAGCGTTTCGATTGCCGTGACGACGTTGGCGATCACGGGGCGGACATCGGTCGCGCCGTAGAAGATGTAGTCGTTCGCCCCGGTCCACAGTGCGAACAGCGCGTGCTGGTGTGCCTTCTTGCCCTGCAGTCTTGCACCGAAGGTCTCGACCTGGGTAAGCAGCCCGGGAACGGTGAATCCGCCGGGATTCGTCGTCGTGCCGCCCGAGCCCGAGCCGCCGAAGGCGAAACTTGCCGCCGACTTCGTTCCGAGCTTCGGAAAGGCCAGCGACGGTTCGATTGCTGCCGGCTCGCCGCTCATCAGTTGCCACAGGTATTCCGCGGCGACCGGGCCGTTGGAAAAGCGGCCTTGATGGTAGGTTCGGTGCGGACTCGACGAAGGAGGAACCGACGGGTCGAAGCGCAGCGTCGCGGTCAGGATCAGGTCGTTGCCGGTATCGGAGAGGCTGTCGCCGAAAACGACGAGGCCGTGATACTTGGCTGCGCCCGGGCCGCCCGGGCGCCCGGCCCAATCCGGAGGCGCGGACCAGCCAGACGGCGCAGCCACGATGGCCAGCCATACGAGTCCGGTACACAGCAATCTGCGTGTGAACATGGAAGCGATCTTTGACGAAGGGAGTGGGGCGCCCGATCCTACCCGAGCGTTGCCATCTCTGGGCTAGAATCACTGTCTCGATGCGGGTGTAGTTCAATGGTAGAACGGCAGCTTCCCAAGCTGCATACGAGGGTTCGATTCCCTTCACCCGCTCCATCGGCGCCGGAGTACGCGGAAGCGCTTAAGGGCGGCTCCTGATACAGGATTTTCCTGACCGCTGACGCCGTCGAATCGGCGCCATTCCGCGGCGTCTGCGCTGCGCGAGCCCCTATACTCGCGAAAAAACCGGGGCGGCGTATATCGGCAAGATGGGGGACGAACACTCGGAGGGGTGGGGAGCGGTGCGGCGTGCCCTT
>CALLYQ010000205.1 GCA_937858875.1 uncultured Lautropia sp.
GGCAAAAGGCGGCGGCTGATCTTCAGGCCGTCCGGCTCCCCGCGCGGATCTCCTCGGCGATGATCCGCTTCCATTCGGCGACCTTCTCGTCGTTCACGATCGATCGATGGGCGGCGATGCTGATCGCCAGGTCCGGTGACGCGCCTTCCAACGGGATCGCGGCGCCCAGGCCGAATCCATCGGCAACGACCATGACGAGGCGCGACGCTGGGGGCCGCCGTTCCTCAAGGACCGCAACGGCGCCGACACCCGCGAGGCCCCGATGTACCAGAGCGCCAACCGGAACAAGCGCTCGATCACGATCGACATCGCCTGCGCTGCCGGCCAGGAACTGGTCAGGAAGCTCGTCAGGCAGTCCGACGTGCTGATCGAGAACTTCAAGGTCGACGACCTGAAGCGCTACGGCCTCGACTACGCGTCGCTGCGCGAGGTGAACCCGCGCCTGATCTATTGCTCGGTCACCGGCTTCGGGCAGACCGGCCCGTACGCGAAGCTTCCCGGCTACGACACGGTGTTCCAGGCGATGAGCGGGATGATGAGCGTGACCGGCCTGCCCGACGGCGTGCCGGGCGGCGGCCCGATGAAGACCGGCCCGAGCCTGGCCGACTTCATGGCCGGTCAGTTCGCGACGGCCGGCATCCTCGCCGCGCTCTACGAACGCGACACCTTCTCGGGGGAAGGCCAGCACATCGACATCGCGCTGCTCGACTGCACGATCGCCGCGCAGTCGCACTACGTGTCGACCTACCTTGCGACCGGCGTCGTCCCGCAGCGCCGCGGCACCGAAGGCAATGGCGGCATTCCGTCGCAGGCCTTTCCATGCGCGGATCGAAGCATCGTCGTGATCTGCGGCAGCGAAGCACAATATCGCGACTTCTGCCGCGTGCTGCGCCGTCCGGAACTGGCCGACGATCCGCGTTTCGCGAGCAACACCGACCGGCTCGAACACCGGCGCGAACTGGCCGAAACCTTCGGTGCGCTGACCCGCGCATGGCAGTCCGACGAATTGCTCGCCGAGCTCGAACGCGCCGGCATCCCGGCGGGGCCGATCAACACCTATCCGGAGGTGTTCGCCGATCCGCAGGTCCGGCACCGCGGGCTGACCTTCGAGGCCGAGCACCTGCAGGCCGGCAAGGTGAAGTTCTGCGCGAGCCCGATCCGCTTGACCGGCGTCGAGCCGCCGCCGCCGATGGCACCGCCGGTCCTCGGGCAGCACACCGACGAGGTCCTGCGCGAAGTGCTCGGCCTGGACCCGGCGCAGATCGCACAACTGCGCGAGCAGAAGGCGATCTAGGACCCTGGGAGGCTGCCGGAGTACGGGAAGGGGCCGCGTTCGATCAGCGCATCGACGACCAGCGCCCCCTCGCCCTCCGACCCGAGCAGCACCGGGTTCAGGTCGATGGAGGCGACGGACCCCTCGGCTCGTCGCATCAGCTCGCCGACCCGCACGCCCAGCTCGCACAGTGCGTTCAGGTCCATCGGCGGCTCGCCCCGGACGCCTGCGAACAGCGGCGCCACGCGCAAGCGCTGCAGCGCCCTGCGCGCGTCCCGGAGCGTGAACGGCGGGACCAGCAGACAGAAATCGGGCAGCGCCTCGATGTACTTCCCTCCGTCGCCGATCATGATCACCGGACCGAAGTTCTTGTCGAAGCGCGCGCCGATCGCGAACTCGCGGCGCCCGCGGGCCATCCGCGCGACGATCACGCCGCGGGCCGGGATTTCGAGTTTCTCCATCCCGCGCACGCAGGCGTCCCAGGCTTCGCGAACCTCGCCTTCGGTCCTGCAGTCGAGAAAGACGAGGCCGTGCTCGGACTTGTGCAGGAGCTCTTCCGAGCAGGCCTTGACGGCGACCGGCGAATCGAAGCGTCGCCAGCTTGCCACGGCCTGATCCGCATCCATGCACAGTTCGTGCGCGACGACCGGCACCTGCTGCGAGGCAAGGAAGGCGAGACTGCGCGATTCGTCGAGAAAGCGCTCCGGCCCGGCGGGCAGGCGCAGCGGCGCCGCCGGCCCGACGGCTGCTGCAGGCGACGGGTCGCGCATCAGCCGAAGGTGACGTGTCACCTGGTCCAGCGCGAGCAGCGCCTGCCGTTCGGTCGTGAAGGTCACGAGGCCGCGCGCCCGAAACGGCTCGAGGATGGAAGGCAGGGTCGCGGTGACGATGACCGTCTTCCCGGCGCGAGTCTTGGAGGCCGCAACGTCGGCAGCGATTCGCTCGAGGTCGTAGCCTTCTCCTGCGACGGGAAGACTGACCAGGACCACCTCGACCTGCGGGTCCTCCTCGATCGCTGCGAGCACCTCGCCGATGCAGCCGCTGTTGCCGAGCAAGGCCGTCGTGAGATCGATCGGATTGGCACTGGTTGCGAACGAGGCCAGGCTCTCGCCGATCTTCGCCCGCGCTTGCGGTGAGAGCGTCGCGAGCTCCAAACCGAGTTCGTCAGCCACGTCGGCCGACATCACGCAGGAGGAGCCGCTGTTGCTGATGACGACCATGCGCCGCCCCGGCGCAGCCCTGGGCGCGAGGTAGAGCTCGGTCGCGAGAACGATGCTGGCCACGTCGGGTACCCGCCAGATCGCATGACGCTCGAGGAATGCATCGACGACCGCGTCGTCGTTCACGAGTGCGCCGGTGTGCGAGCGCGCCGCGGCAGTGCCACCCGGGCTGCGCCCGGCCTTCAGCGCGAGCATCGGCACGCCGCGGGCACGCGCGATGGCCGCCGCCTCGGCAAGTAGTCCGGGGTTCCGGACGCTTTCCATGTACAGGACCACCAGCCGAACTTCCGGGTCCTGGACGACGCTCAACGCCAGTTCCGGGACCGACAGATCGGCCTCGTTGCCGGTGGCGAGCACGTACCTGACCCCGACACCCCGTTCCCGGAGAAACGAATAGAGCGCGGCGCTCGTGGCCCCGCTCTGGCTGACGATGGCTACCGGTCCGTCCTTGGGGGGCACCTGGGTGAACATCGTGCTGAAGTTCGCCACGGCGCCCGTGCAGAAGTTCGCAAGTCCCTGGGAATTCGGACCGACGAGGCGCATGCCTGCGCGCGCCGCCACCTGCACCAGTTCGTCCTGCAGTTCCAGCCCTCGTGTGCCCGTTTCCGCGAAGCCCGAGCTGAGGATGACGGCGGTACCCACGCCCTTCATCGCGCAGTCGCGAACCGACTCGGCGACCGCCTCCCCTGCCACGGCGATGATCGCCATCTGCGGCGCCTCGGGCAGGGCCGCGATGCTCGGATAGCAGCGCAGGCCTTGCACGGTTTCCCGGACCGGATTCACCGGATAGACCTCCCCGCGGTAGCCGAAACGTCGCAAGTAGTCGACGGGCCTGCCGCCGACCTTGTTCCTGTCGTTGGACGCACCGATGATGGCGATCGAGCTCGGTCTCAGCGCGGACCCGAGCCCTCCCGTCTCGTCGTAGGTCAACGCTTGCGCCGCTCCAGGAATGCCTGCATCACCCGCTGCGGGTCGCCCTGCGCATAGCACTCGGTCTGCGCCTTGATGGCCGCGCGCAGCGCAGCATCGAAGCCCGCCTGCGTGAGCGCACGGAACTGCTGCTTGGACACGCGAACCGGCGTTGCTGGCAGCTCCGCCATTTCCCGGGCTCGTTCGAGCGCGAGCGCGAGCACGTCTTGGCCGTCCGCAAGTTCGGAGACCAGTCCGATCTCGAACGCACGTCGCCCGTCGATCAGCCGGCCGGTCAGCGACAGCCCGATGTTGTGCGTCAGGCCCACGTGCAGCGTCATCAGGTAGGAGCCGACGATGCTGGCCAGTCCGGCCTTGATCTCGGGCTGGCCGATGCGGGTGTCGGGCGAGATCACGCGCCAGTCGGCGCATAGCGCGATCTGGAATCCTGCACCGGCCGCCACCCCGTTGATAGCCGCCACGCAGGGCTTGTCGAGGTCGCGGACCGCCTGGTACATCGCATGCTGGGCGGTCAGCCACGCTTCGATCTGCCCGATTTCCAGCGCGGCGGCTTCACCGAGGTCCTGGCCCGCGCAGAATGCGCGATCGTCGGCGCCGGTCAGGACGATCGCGCCAACCGAATCGTCGCCATCGAGGCGGCGCAGCGATTCCGTCAGCTGCGACCGCAGCGCGCCGTTCACGGCATTGAGCCTGTCCGGACGGTCGAGCTTGACGACGGCGATGCGGCCCTCCATCGCCACGGAAACGGCAGGTTTGCTCATGTCGATCTCAGACGTAGGCCGGACCCTCGATCGCCGGATAGGCATCGAAAAAATCCTCGTCGACCTCGACGCCGATGCCCGGCTCATCCAGCGGCAACACGCAGCCATCCTCGCCAATTCGGTAGGGCGTCGAGACGAGCTTGTCTCGCAGCAGGTTCACCTTCGCGACGTCGGCCTCGAAATAGCCGGCGTTGTCGATGGCAGCGAGGAAGTGGATCGTGGCCGCCATGTTGATTCCGGACATCGCACTATGCGGGCAGACCGGAAGCTTGTAGGCCGAGCCCATCGCCGCGATCCGCAAGCCTTCGGTGATCCCGCCCGTCTTGGACAGATCCGGCTGGAGGATGCCGATGCTTCCGTCCTCGATGACCCGGTGGAATTCGAAGCGCGTGTAGTGGTTCTCCCCGGCGGCGAGCGGCACGCGACCGAACCACACCGCCGTCCTGTAGCTGCGGTGGTCGTGCGCAGGAAACGGCTCTTCGAGCCACGCCACGTTGCAGGCATCCAGTCCGGGCATCGCGGAACGCGCGTCGGCAAGCGTGTAGCCGCAGTTCGCGTCCGTCAGGATCGTGAGTCGATCGCCGAAAGCCTCGCGGACGGCGGCCACCCGTGCGAGGTCGGCGGACACTTCGTCTCCCACGCGCAGCTTGACGGCCTGGTAGCCGCTTTCGAGCAGCGGGCGCACCTCGTCCACCAGCGCTTGCGGTGCCTGGTAGCCCAGGGCCACGCCCCCCGCGTAGGCCGGAATCGGCTTGCGCGCGCCGCCCAGGAGCCGGTAGAGCGGCCAGCCCGTCGCCTTTCCGCGGATGTCCCACAGCGCCATGTCGATCCCGCTCATGGCCATGCTCGCGGCTGCGCCCATGCCGTGGCTTCCGAGCTGCATCTTGTAGATGCGTGCCCAGACGCCGACCACGTCCGAAGCGTCCATGTCCAGCACGAGCTGGCGCAACGTGGTGTTCACCAGCCGCGCGATCGCCGTATGGGAGCGCCCGTGGTGGGATTCCCCATAGCCGACGAGCCCGCCGGCCGTCGTGACCTTGACGATGACCGCATCGCGCTTTACTGCCCGACCGATCCCGAGGACGACGTTTGCGTCCTCGGGCAGCGGGTACGACACCGCGTGCGCGGTGATGTCGACGATCCGCAGGTCGTCGCCGGTGCCGCCCGACGCGGCGGGCTTGTCGTTCCCGGTCATGCCGCGTCAGTTCACCTTGATGTTGGCCGCCTTGACGATCTCGCCGGCTTTCTTCCGCTCGGCGGCGATGTACTCGGCGAACTGCTCGGGCGTGTTGCCGACCGGCTGCAGGCCCTGCTGAAGGAACTTCTCCCGAACATCGGGCAGCTCCAGTATCCGGACGATTTCCTGGTGCAGCTTGTCCACGATGGGCTTCGGCGTTCCCGCCGGCGCCACGATCCCGTACCAGGTGCCCGTCTCGAACCCGGGCAGCCCCGACTCGGAGACGGTCGGGACGTCGGGCAGGTTCGAAACCCTTTCCTTCGAAGTCACCGCGATCGCCCTGAGCTTCCCGGCTTTCACGTGCGGGATCAGCGTGACCATGTTGTCGAGCATCGCCTGCACCTGACCGCCCAGCAGGTCGGCCGTCGCCGGCGCGCTGCCCTTGTACGGCACGTGCAGGGACTTCATCTCGGCAGTCATGTCCAGGTACTCGCCGCCCAGATGCTGTGCGGTTCCGGGGCCGCCGTTGCCCACGAGGAACTTGCCGGGCTGCGATTTCACGAGCGCGACGTACTCCTGGAAGTTCTTGACCGGCACCGAAGGATGGGTGACCAGCAACAGCGGCGCGCTGACCAGTTGCGTGATCGGCGCGAAGTCCTTGATCGAGTCGTAGGTCAGGTTCGAGTAGACGTGCGGGTTGACGGCCATGAAGCCGGCCGCGACCAGCAGCAGCGTGTAGCCGTCGGGCGCGGCGCGCGCACCGGCTTCCGCGCCGATGTTCCCACCGGCACCCGGCCGGTTGTCGACGACCACAGGCAGTCCCCAGCTTTCCTGAAGCTTCTGCCCGACCGTCCGCGCCAGCATATCGGTGGCGCCCCCGGCCGAAAACGGAACAATGATTCTGATCGGCTTCTCGGGGAACTCCGCCGCCTGAGCGGGAACCGCTGCAGCGACCGAGAAGCAGGCGAGGACCGCGCACGCCGCCAGGCGTTTCACGCTTTGCCAGGATTTCATGACTGTCTCCCTCGTTGTATGCACCGAAGATTTGAGTCGCAAGTCTACTCGTTCGCATGCCCACGTTATCCTGCGTAACCGGCATATCAGATATGCCTGAATCTGCAGGCAACTAGCACAGCCGGCTCGACGGGAGTACGACCGTGGAGTTGAAGAGACTCGAGCTTTTCGCCCTCGTTGCCGACCTCGGTTCGCTGTCCAAGGCGGCGGCCGCCGCGGACACGACCCAGCCTCACGTGAGTCGCCAGATCGCCCGGCTCGAGGCTCGATGGGGCGACCGGCTCTTCGAGCGCACCGGCCGCGGCGTCGCGCTGACGGACTTCGGCAGGCGCGTCGAGCCCGAGGTCCGCTTGCTGCTCGCGCAAGCCCGGCAACTGGCGGCGGCGGTCGAGAACGTCTCCGGCGTTCCGTCCGGCACCGTCGACCTCGGCGTCGTTCCCTCGGTTGCGTCGCGGCTGCTTCCTCGGCTCCTCGGCGATCTGCGCGAGAAGGCACCCCGCGTTCGGCTTCGCTTCTCGGAAGACTTCACGGGTACGCTCGAGGAGCGCCTGGCATCCGGGCATCTCGACATGGTGGTGATGAACCGCTACGGGGAGGCGCCGCGCACGGGCGAGGACGTGCTGGGCTTCGTCGACACGCTGCTGATCGGCCGACCGAACGATCCACGGGTAAAGGGCCAGATCGTGCAGTTCCGGCACCTGGCCGGACTGCCGCTGGTGCTGCCGCCCATGCCGAACGGCCTGCGAACCCTGCTGGATCGCCAGGCCCGGCAGTACGGCTTCAAGGTCCAGGTCGAACTGGAGGTGAACAACCTGGCGACGATGATGAACGTCGCCGCGAGCGGAGAAGCGTTCACGCTTGCGCCGGAGATCGCCTTGGGCGGGCAGGCGAGTGCGGGACCTGTCGGCGCATGGCGGCTGCGCAATCCGGGCATCAGGCGCTCGATCTCGCTGAAGCTCTCGACGCACCACCCTTTGTCGAACGCGGCGCGCCTCGTCGCGCTGCGAGTGCGGGCGCTGACCTCCGAGCTGCTGTCGAATCGCAGCGCGCGTGCGAGCGCTGCGTCTGTCGAACAGATGCGCGCGGGTGCAAGACCGGCTGATCGACTCGGAGTCCTTTCCAATCCGTAGATGAGTCTGAATCTGTTGGCTGAAGCCTGTGTTGAT
>CALLYQ010000206.1 GCA_937858875.1 uncultured Lautropia sp.
AGTCGACCAGCGCGGCGCCCAGTTCGACGCGCAACTCGTTGGCCGGGACGTCGTGATACATCTCGACCAGCGTCAGCGTCAGCATCAGGTCGGGCGCGACGCCGGAGTCGGCCAGCGTGACGTCGCGAAAGCCGCCTCGCTGCTGCAGGCTTTGCTGGACCAGGCGAGCCACGCGCAGCGCCGGCCGCTCGGTCCAGCTTGCATGCTGATAATGCGCGCGCATGCCCGCGCTCCTGCTGTAGACGAGCGCGGTTCCGTCGTACAGTTCGCCCGCGGCGATTCCCTCGACAACCAGCGACAGCGACGCGCGCCGGGCGTCGGCGGGCGCGGACACGCGCATCGGCTGCATTGCATCTCCGGCCTTCCAGCCACCGTCGGGCTGCAGTTCCCACAGCACATGCGGCTGCCCCGCTCCGCCGAAGCAACCGGACAGCACCGCAAGGCCGGCCGCCAGCGGCAGCGCCAGGCCGCCTCGCAGCAGCTGCCGTCTTCTCGAACGATCGTTCATCGCGCCCCCTCGCCGGGTCCGAGCTGATCCGCCGACGGTCCCAGGATCGCTGCCGCCGGATCGCGCAGGCGTTCGGCGGTGCGAGCCAGCGTGGCGGCGCTGTTGCGCAGTTCACGCGCGGTGACCCGCAGCTCCAGCCCGCCGGCGTCGGCCGCAGTTCGCAGCCCCTCGACGGCCGCGCCGGCCTGGCGCTCGAGCGAACGCGCCGCGGACGACAGCTCGCCGAGCGCGCCGCGAACCTGCCCGGCCAGCGGGTCGACCTGTTCGCCGACGCGCGCGGCTGTCTCCGAAATGTCCCGCCCCGATTGCGCGAGCGACAGCGCCGTCTTCTCGAAGGCCACGGCCGTGTCGTGAAAGGCGCGCGCGGTCTGCTCGACGCTTTGCGACATGCTGTCGACCTTTTCCAACCGCTGTTCGACCGAAACGACCAGCTCCCGCACCGCCCCGACGGTCCTCATGACCTCGGCCTGGTTCTCCGGGCCGAGCATCTGGTCGAGGTTGGCCAGTGCCGACTGCCCGGTGACGGCGAGCCGTCCCAGCGCGTCGGCGATCTGGTCCAGATCGGAGGTGCCCTCGGCGATCACCGGGTAATCTTCGCCGGGCGGCGCCTGCACCAGTTCCGGCCCCGGATCGACCGGCGTGAACAGGTCGATCCATGCGAGCCCGGTGACGAGGCTGCGCGCAACGACGGCGCTCGTGTTCTGGCGCACCGGCACGTCGTCACTGACTCGGATCATCACGTCGACCTGGTTGATGTTGGTCGGCGACAACTGGTAGCTCTCGACGCGACCGACCTTGACTCCGCGCATGTTGACGTCGCTGCCCAGTTGCAGGCCGCTGAGCGACTGCTTTTCGAAGTGGATCATGTAGTACTGGTAGCCGCCGCTGCCGCCAGTCGACAGCCAGACCAGTGCCCAGGCGGTCAGCGCCAGCAGCAACAGTACCGCGGCGCCTGTCACCGCATATCGCGACTCGGGTTCCATCCTGGTCTGGACCTCCTATCCTGCGTTGGCCGGCTGGCCCGTCGCGAGCTGCCGGCTGGAAAAGTATTCACGAATCCACGGATCGTCGCTGGCCATGATCTGCTCGAGATCGCCATCGGCAGCAACGCGCCCACGACCGAGCACGACGATGCGGCGCGCGATCGTCATCAGGCTGTCGAGATCGTGCGTGACCAGCACCACGGTGATGCCGAGATCCTCGCACAGCGATTCGAGCAGACGGTCGAAGGCGCGCGCGGTGATCGGGTCCAGCCCGGACGTCGGTTCGTCGAGGAACAACACTTCGGGCTCGAGCGCGAGCGCACGCGCGATCGCCGCGCGCTTGCGCATGCCGCCGGACAGCTCCGACGGCATCTTCGCGCCGGCATCGAGAGGCAGCCCTGCCTGCGCGAGCCGCAGCGCAACCAGCGGTTCGATCATCTCGGCCGGCACCAGCCGAGACTCGCGCAGGGGCACGGCGACATTGGCGGCAACGCTCAGCGACGAGAACAGCGCGCCGTCCTGGAACATCATGCCGAAGCGCCTGCGCAGCGCCGACAGCTGCGCGGCGTCGGCGGCCCAGACGTCGGTGCCGAGCAGCCGGACCGAGCCGGCATCGGGCCGCTGCAGCCCGACGATCTCGCGCAACATCACCGACTTGCCGGTACCGCTGCCGCCGATCACGGCGACCAGTTCGCCGCGCCCGATCGTCAGGTCCAGATCCTCGTGGACCACCTGGCTGCCGAAGCGGGTGCCGACGCCGCGCAACTCGATGACCGGCTCCGTCACCAGCCGATCCTCTGCATCAGGATCGCGAAGATCGCGTCGATGACGATGACCCCGACGATGCCCTGCACGACGGTCGAGGTCGTATGCGTGCCGATCGTGCGCGTATCGCGCGGACCGGTCATGCCCATCCGGCAGCCGATCACGGCAATCAGCAACGCGAAGAACGGCGCCTTCGCCAGGCCGATCAGCACATGGCGCGGCGCCAGCGCGTCATGCAGCCGCGAGACGAAGGTCGACGGCGTGACGTCGAGCATCAGGTCGGCGATCGCAGCCGCCCCGGCGAGCCCGGCGACGTTGCCGACGAAGACCAGCAGCGGCATCGTCAGCACCAGCGCCAGCACGCGCGGCACGACCAGCACCTGCGCGACCGACAGCCCGAGAACGGCGATCGCGTCGGTTTCCTCGTTCAGCCGCATCGTGCCGAGCTGCGCAGCGAAGGCCGCCCCCGAGCGCCCGGCCACGATCACGGCAACGATCATCGGGGAGAACTCTCGCGTCATGCCGAGCGCCACACCGTCGACGACGAAGATGTTCGCGCCGTACTGCTCGGCCTGCAGGCCCAGCAGGTAGGCGAAGACCAGCCCGATCAGGCAGGTGACCAGCGCGACCACCGGCACCGCGCTGACGCAGACGCGCGACAGCTGCGTCAGCAGCTCGCCGAAGCGCAGTTGCTTCGGATCGACCAGCGCGCGCCCGATTTCGACCAGCACGTAACCGAGGAAGCCGACGTGGCCGCGCAGCATGTCGAGCATCGCGATCGTCGACGCGCCGAGCGCGGCCAGCGCACCGCGGCGCGCAGGGGGTCGCGCGTCGGATTCGTCCTGCCCGTCGCTGGTGCGAGCGACGAGCCGAAGGACCCGCTCGTGCCCCTGCTCGAAACCGAGCAGCTCGATCGACGAAGGATCCGAGCCGCCGGCGCGCAGCCAGCGGCACAGTTGCAGGGCAGCCGCCGTGTCGAGCGCCGACAGGTCCGTGCCGTCGATGGCCGCCAGCGAAGACCGGTCGAATCCGGCCGGCTGTCGCGACGGCGCGCGCGCCTCGCGCAGCGCGCGAGCGAGTTCGGGCAGACGCGCGAGCCGCCAGTCGCCGGCCAGCTCGAGTACCGGCCGGCCCGAGTCGACGCCGATGCGGCATGCGTCCTGCGTCAAATTCCGTGCCCTTGGGATCCGTCAGGTGCTGAGGATAACCGAGGTGCGGCACCCCTTGCCGGTAGAATACGCAGCGCGCCGCTTTAGCTCAGTTGGTAGAGCAACCGCCTTGTAAGCGGTAGGTCGTCAGTTCGAATCCGACAAGCGGCACCATTCTTTTCGCAGCCGGCAGAGCGTCGAAGGTGTCACTGCCATACCGGCGCGCTGCGGTGTGCGAGGACGATGGCGTCAGCGCAGAGCGGAGTGTTGCCGGCTCATTGCACGACCACCCTTCCGACCATGCCGGCCTCGAAATGGCCCGGCAACAGGCATCCGAACTGGAATTCGCCGGGCTCGCTGAACTGCCACACGACCTCCGCCTGGTCTCCTGGCTGAACGTGCACCATCTGCGGCTCGTCGTGTTCCATGCCCGGGTGCTTCCGCATCGCCTCCGAGTGCTTATCGAGCTCCTCAGGGGTGCCAAGAACGAGTTCGTGCAGCAACTGGCCCTTGTTGACGACCTTCAGGCGCACGGTTTCGCCGCGATTGACGGTGAGCACTGCAGGCGTGAAGCGCATGTTGTCCGTCATGTCGACCGTGACGGTTCGGGTAACCGCCGTCGGATCGCCCTCCCGTCCGAAAGGGGTGTCGACCACCTCGGAGGCTTCGTACTGATGCGGCTTGGCCGCGTGATGGCCGCCGCCGCTGTGCGCGAACGACACGGATGTGCCGAGCATCGCCAACACGGTGAGCAGACCGATGGTTTGGGTTTTCATTTACGTCCCTCGAAGCTGGTAGGTATGCAGGGCGCAGGCCCTGTGGAACCCCTGCCGCGCCGATTGGCGGGCAAGCGCCGCCTCGCCTCGCGCAGAGGCGTTACGGCGTCAGAGGCTTCGAGGTGGGCGCTTCGGCCCGCCCGTGAGATGGCTCGCAGGCAACGCGGCGAGAGCCGGGTATCGCGCCTCGGAGAGAGTCGGGGGCAAGCCCGCCGACGTCGGCTCGCTCATCAAGGGTGTCGTCGAGCAAGAAGCCGTGCAAACGTTGCAGTTCTCGGCCGAAGTCGCAGATTGGTCGCCTGTACCGGGCTGCGCGTGGTCGTGCCTCTGCCCGCCATCGACATGACGTGCGCCGTGAAAGTGGCTGTGAGCCATGACTTGCGCCAGTGCGCGGCCGTCCGTGTCATCTGCGCAGCGCGCGACATCGGCCACCGCACCCCGCAAGGGGAGCAGCGCGGCGACGAGCACCAGAAGCAGGATTCGAGCGGTCTTCAAAGGCTGCATGCGGCGAGAAAGCGGATGGACTTGTTTCCCGTCTAGCCGGAGATTCTATCCCGGCACCCGGACGTGCGCCTCATCGCTCCGGACTGCCCGCCGCTGGCGATGCCTATCCAACGCGAAGCCTGTCCGTGCATCGCAGTCAATCGAGACTCGCACCGGTCTGCTTCACCAGCCGCCCCCAGACCTGCGCGTCGGCCTTCGCGATCTCGGCGAACTCTTCGGGCCCGCGCCCGACCGCCTCGAAACCGAGGCCCGAAATGCGTTCACGCACGTCGGGTAGCGCGCAGGCCGCCTTCACTTCGTCGGCCAGGCGCTGGATCACCGCCTTCGGCGTTCCGCCCGGCGCGGCCATCGCGATCCAACCCACGGTACGGAAGACGTCGTCGTTCACCCCCTGCTCGGAGAAGGTCGCCAGATCGGGCAGCGCGGCAATGCGCTTTTCACCGGTGACGCCGAGCGCCTTCAGCTTGCCGGCCTCGATCATCGACCTGGCCTGCGTGACGCTGCCGAAACCCATCGGCACCTGGCCCCCGACCAGATCGGTGATCATCGGCGCCTCGCCCTTGTAGGCGACATGGGTCATGTCGCCATCGGTAATCTGGCTCAGGTGCGCGCCGCTCAGGTGCGAAGCCGAACCGATGCCATAGGAGCCGTACGAAAGCTTGCTCCTGTTGGCGCGAATGTACGCGAGCAGCGACTGCACGTCGTTGGCCGGCAGACTCGGGTGGGCAAGCAGCACGATCGGAGCTTCGGCGATCTGCGAGACCAGCGCGACGTCCTCGTTCGGGTCGTACGGCAGTTTCCTGAACAGGAAGGGGTTGATCACGAACTGCGTGGACAGCCCCACCAGGATCGTGTGTCCGTCCGGAGCGGCCTTGGCGAGGGCGCCCATACCGATCAAGCCCGACGCGCCGGCCTTGTTGTCGACGATGACGCTCTGGCCGAGCGCCTTGCCGATCTTCTCGGCGATCGGGCGCGCCACCGCGTCCGTGCCGCCGCCAGGGGGATACGGGACGATCATCGCGATCGTCCTGCTCGGCCAAGCCTGCGCATGCGCCGATCTGCCGAGCGCCGATGCGCCGAGCGCCGCCGTGCCGAGCGCCGACGCGCCGAGCGCCCCAGGCAGCAAGGCGAGGAACTGCCGACGGGCGATTGCTGGATTCATTGTCAGGTCTCCGCTCTGTCAGTGGGGATGTCCGGCAGCAACTTTCGCGCCAGGCTGGCGCGCGCATCGCCCGCCGAGGTCAACGAGTCGTATCACGACTCGCATCATCGCCTATCCCTGCCGTTCCAGCTGCCGCGCCCGATCGATCAAGCGGCCGATCACCGACTCCAGCTGATCCCGTTCTTCGGGCTCGAGCGCCTCGAGCAGGAAGGCTTCGCGGGCTTCGACCATCGGCACGAGCTTGCGCAACAGTTCCCGACCCGAGGCCGACAGCTTCAGGATCCGGTTGCGCCGGTCATCGGGGTCGATGGTTCGCGTCAACAGCCCGGCACGCTCGAGCCCGCCGACCGCGCGGCTCACCTGCATCTTGTCGAGCGTGGCGTAGAGCGCCGCGTCGCGCGTCTTCATCGTGCCGGTCTGCGCGAGCGCGGCCAGCACGCGCCATTCGTCCCGGCTCAGCTTGAAGCGCTCGGCATAAACCTGGGCGATCGAGCGGCTGACCGCTTCGGCCAGCACGACGAGTTGATAGGGCAGGAAACTCTGCAGTTCCATCGACGTTCTCTCAGAACACGGTAACGATCGTTGTCGACATCGTACTTCACGCAATAAAAAACGCTTGTGCAAAACCGTAACACCCGTTACCTTTGCGTCACCGGCCACACGCATTTCGCAAGCGCCTCATCGGTCGAACAGGAGACGATCATGAAACTGAACGGTGTCCATCACGTTGCCTACCGCTGCCGCGACGCCAAGGAAACGGTCGAGTGGTACACGAAGAACCTGAACATGAACTTCGTACTGGCGATCGCCGAAGACCAGGTTCCGTCCACGCACGAACCCGATCCCTACATGCATCTGTTCATGGATGCCGGCGGCGGCAACATCCTCGCCTTCTTCGAGATCCCGAATTCGCCGGAGATGGGCCGCGACCCGAACACGCCGGCCTGGGTCCAGCACATCGCGTTCAAGGTCGACAGCGTCGACGCGCTGCTCCAAGCGAAGGCGCGGCTCGAAGCCAACGGTATCGAGGTCCTCGGTCCAACCGAGCACACGATCTTCAAGTCGATCTATTTCCGCGATCCGAACGGCCATCGCCTCGAGCTCGCCGCGAACACGGCCACGCCGGAGATGAACGCGAAGCTCGACGAAGTGAAGTGGGACATGCTCGAAGAATGGTCGCGCACGAAGCGGGCGCCGAAACACGCGGCCTGGATGCACGAGAAGGAATTCGCCGCCAACGCCTGACGCGGCAGCGCTGACAGTCCAGGACAGGAGACATCGATGCAGAAGACCTTCCAGTATCCGGAGTTCGCCTACCGGCGCTCGGACGAGCAGGCCGAGGGGCGGGTCCAACGCCACCCGGTCGTCGTCGTCGGCGCAGGGCCGGTCGGCCTGAGCGCGGCGCTGGATCTCGCAAGCCGGGGCGTACGCACCGTGGTGCTCGACGACAACAACACGGTCAGCGTCGGATCGCGCGCGGTCTGCTACGCGAAGCGGCCGCTCGAGATCTGGGATCGGCTGGGCTGCGGCCGCCCGCTCGTCGACCGGGGCGTCGGCTGGAAGGTCGGCAAGGTCTTCTTCCAGGACCAGCCGGTCTACTCGTTCGACCTGCTCCCCGAGGCCGGCCACAAGATGCCGGCGATGATCAACCTGCAGCAGTACTACCTCGAGCAGTGCCTGGTCGACGCCTGC
>CALLYQ010000207.1 GCA_937858875.1 uncultured Lautropia sp.
GCCGTAGAACTCGTTCTCGATCTGCAGCAGCGTCGTCGCGAGCTGCCGGTAAAGACCATTGCCGTCGTGGATGCCGATCCGTTCGTAGGCCGGATACGGTTCGGTCAGCGCCCAACGCAAGGACGCGGCGTAGCTGTCGAGACAGTTGTAGCTGACGGCCAGCGAGGCCTGTGCCTCGCTCTGGTAGCCCAGCGGCCCCATCCGCAGCGAAGTCGCGTGAGGCAGGTACAGCGTCGACGACGACAGTGGCTGCAGCGCATGAGGCTGGCCGTTGAGGAAATTGCCGCACAGCGCCGGCGACGCGCCGAACAGGTACAACGGCAGCCACGAGTGCCGGCGAAAATTGCGGATCAGCGCGAAATACGCAGCGGTGCGGAACTCCTGCTCGCTGCCGCCCTGCCCGTCGGCCTGCTGCAAGGCCGGCCAGGCCGATTCAGGCAGCGAAAAGTTGTAGTGGATGCCCGAGATCGTCTGCATCCGGCGCCCGTACCGATGCGACAGGCCTTGCCGGTAGACGGTCTTGGCCCGCGCGACGTTCGATCTGCCGTAACGGCCCAAAGGGATCTGCTCGTCTTCCGGCAGCCCGCACGGCATGCTCGAGGCCCACAGCAGTTCGTCGCCGATGTTCCGATAGACGAACTGATGGATCTCGGTCAGCTCGGCCAGGCAGTCGGCCGGTGCCGCATGCACGCCAGTGATCAGTTCCGGCTGCGACTCGCTGAAATCGGTCGTGATGTGCGGATGCGTGAGCGCCGATCCCAGGGCCGCCGGATGGGGGGTCAGCGCAAGGTCGCCGTCCGGCGTCGTGCGCAGGCTCTCCTTCTCGATGCCGCGCTGAAGTCTGGCGAGGTCCGGCGGTTCGAGTCGGGCGAGGCGTGTTGTCAGGCGATTCAAGGACGATGCTCCGATGGTCTACGTCGCGTATTGTAGGAGCGGCGCAGGAAAGCCCATTGCGAAGCACCGGAGGCCCTCATGATGAGACTTCACGTCGGCAACAAGAACTATTCCTCCTGGTCGATGCGCGCCTGGGTGCTGATGCGCCAGGCGCGAATCGACTTCGAGGAGACGCTGGTGCGATTCGATTCCTTCGACGCCGACTCGGAATTCAAGCGCCAGCTCGCCGGGCTGAGCCCGACCGGCAAGGTGCCGGTCCTGGAGACGACGATCGACGGCCAGCCGCAGGTGATCTGGGACACGCTGGCCATCGCCGAATACCTGGCCGAGCGTTTCCCCGACCGCGGGCTCTGGCCCGACGCCGCCGGAGCGCGTGCCCGTGCGCGTTCGGTCGTTGCCGAGATGCATTCGGGTTTCACGGCACTGCGCGGCGCCTTTCCGATGAACATCGAGGCACGGCTGCCAACGGTCGGCGAGCGCACCCTGGCCGAACAGCCGGCGGTCGTCGCCGACGTGGCGCGCGTGACCGGCCTCTGGCTCGACTGCCTCAGTGCGTCCGAAGGCCCTTTCCTGTTCGGCGGCTTCGGCATCGCCGACGCCTTCTTCGCGCCGGTCGTGATGCGATTTCGCACCTACGGCGTACCGCTCGACGCGGTCAGCAAGGACTATGCCGCCCGCATCGAGCAGGCCCAGGGCGTGTCGCAGTGGATCGAGGGCGCGCTGGCCGAGAAGGACTTCCGCCCTTTCGAAGAACCCTACCGGAGCGCGCCGGACTGGCCCGCAGCCTGCGCCCGGGAGAAGCGATAGGGTTCGAGTGCTGCCGAACGGCCCTTCGTCAAACGGCCAGTTGCTGGGCGATCCGCGCTTCGAGTTCGCGCGGCTGGATGCCGGTGAGGTCGATCGGCGCGCTGTGCTGCACGGCCCGACTCGTGCGAGTGTCGAGCAGTTCGCGGATCGCGCCGAGCATCCTGTGCGAGGCGAACAGCATCAGCCCGCTGCAGCGATCGCCGTGTACGCCCTGCCCCAGGTAATCGGCGATCTGACGAGCGAACAGATCCTTTTCCTTGTCCTTCGGTTCCGTCGGCGGCTGGTAGGACGTCTGCCCGCCGCGATCTGCGGCCTGGGCCCGGCCCGGTTGATGATCCGTCAGTTCTCCCGCCTTCAGGCGGCTCTCCGGATGCACGAAGGACGCCAGCGGCTCGAGCGGGCCGCGCGGCTTCGCGCGTTCGAACAACTGGGCTTGATAGGCGTTGGCAACGACGATCCAGACTGGCTTCATCTTCGAGTCTCCTGCGTCGATGTTCGTGGGAATCCCGGCCACGGGACGCCGGCGCCCCGATTGGTAAGCAGGCGGGGGTCGCGCGGGCCATCGGGCGAGCGACCCCGCCGTTCC
>CALLYQ010000208.1 GCA_937858875.1 uncultured Lautropia sp.
GGCGCTCGATCGTGATGCCCGAAGACGAGCGGCGCAACACTGCGTATCACGAGTCGGGCCACGCGGTCGTCGCGAAGGTCGTCCCGAAGACCGATCCGGTGCACAAGGTCACCATCATCCCGCGCGGCCGGGCGCTCGGCGTCACGATGCAGTTGCCCGAAGGCGACCGCTACAGCATGGATCGCGAGCGGATGCTCAGCACGATCGCGGTGCTGTTCGGCGGGCGCATCGCCGAAGAGCTGTTCATGAACCAGATGACGACCGGCGCGTCGAACGACTTCGAACGCGCCACGGCGCTGGCGCGCGACATGGTGACCCGCTACGGCATGAGCGACCTGCTCGGCCCGATGGTCTACGCCGAGAACGAGGGCGAGATCTTCCTCGGCCGCTCGATCACGAAGACCACGCACATGTCCGAAGAGACGATGCGCAAGGTCGACAGCGAGATCCGCCGGATCATCGACGAGCAGTACGCGCGTGCCCGCCAGATCCTCGAGGACAATCGCGACAAGGTCGAGGCGATGGCCCGGGCGCTGCTCGAGTGGGAAACCATCGACACCGACCAGATCGACGACATCATGGCTGGCCGCCCGCCGCGCCCGCCAAAAGAGCGCAGCAGCAATTCCGGCTCGGGCAGCACGACGGCAGGGACGCCGGCCCCGGCTGCACCGGCCACGCCGCCGGCCGAACCGGCGGCGCCCTGAGCGGGCGACCGCAAGGCAGACCGGCGCACAACGGCCAGCGTCGCAGGCGCGCATGCCCAGACCGCAGCAGTCGAGGCTGCAATGCGGCCGATTCGAGTTCACGCTCGATCGGCCGCTTGTCATGGGCATCGTCAACCTGACTCCCGATTCGTTCTCGGATCGGGTTCGTCTGACCGAACCGAAGGCGGCGATCGATGCCGCCTTGCTCATGGTCGAACACGGTGCCGACATCCTGGACCTGGGCGGCGAATCCACGCGGCCCGGCGCGCAGGCCGTCAGCGCGTCCGAGGAGCTCGAGCGCCTGCTGCCGGTGATCGAAGGACTCAGGGGTTGCGGCCGGCCGCTTTCGATCGACACGCGCAAGCCCGAAGTGATGCGCGAGGTGCTTGCGGCCGGCGTCGACATGATCAACGACATCGGCGGCTTCACCGAGCCCGGGGCGATCGAGGCGGTGGCAGCGGGCGCGAGCGCCCTGTGCGTCATGCACATGAAGGGCCAGCCGCAGACGATGCAGCAGGCGCCGGCCTATGACGACGTCGTCTCCGAGGTCGACGAGTTCCTGCTCGAGCGAGTGGAGGCTCTGGTCGCAGCCGGCGTTTCGCAGTCGCGCATCGTCGTGGATCCGGGCATCGGTTTCGGCAAGAACACGCGACACAACCTGCTGCTGCTCGAGGCGCTCGACGAACTCGTCGGTCTCGGGCAACCGATCCTCGTCGGCGTATCGCGAAAATCGCTGATCGGCGAGCTCACCGGGCAGCCGGCCGACCGCCGCCTGGCCGGCAGCCTGGCTGCCGCGCTGGCCTCGGTGGCGCGCGGCGCGCGGATCGTCCGCGTGCACGACGTGGCCGAAACCTGCGATGCGCTGAAGGTCTGGCAGGCGATCGACCAGGTCGCCGGCGGTTGAGATAGCCGCCGCCCGACGGAACGCTTGCCGTCGGTCAAAGAACAAACTACTTCGCTAAGGAAAGAACGATGGCCCGCAAATACTTCGGTACCGACGGCATCCGTGGGCGTGTCGGCGAGGCGCCGATCACGCCGGATTTCATGCTCAGGCTGGGGCACGCCGCCGGGCGCGTACTGGCGAGCCGGGTCCCGCCGGTCGCGGCACCGGGCGGCAAGCCGGGCACCTGGGCGGCCAAGTCGCGCGCAGCAGGCCCGCGCCCGGCGGTGCTGATCGGCAAGGACACGCGGATCTCCGGCTACATGCTGGAGGCGGCGCTGCAGGCCGGCTTCGCGTCGGCCGGCGTCGACGTGCTGCTGACCGGCCCGCTGCCCACCCCCGGCGTGGCCTACCTGACCCGGGCGTTGCGGCTGTCGGCCGGCGTCGTCATCAGCGCCTCGCACAACCACTTCGAGGACAACGGCATCAAGTTCTTTTCGGCCGACGGCGACAAGCTGCCCGACGAAGACGAACTGGCGATCGAGGCGGCGATCGACGAGCCGATGAACTGCGTCGGCTCGTCGCAGCTCGGGCGGGCGCGGCGCGTGGACGACGCAGCCGGCCGCTACGTCGAGTTCTGCAAACGCACGTTCCCCAACGCACTCGATCTGAAGGGCGTCAGGCTGGTCGTCGACTGCGCCAACGGCGCCGGCTACCACACGGCGCCGCTGGTGTTCCACGAACTCGGCGCCGAAGTGATCACGATCGGCGCAGCGCCCAACGGCACCAATATCAACGACGGCTGCGGCGCCACGGCGCCCGAGGCCTTGCGCGCCGCCGTATTGCAGCATCGCGCCGACCTCGGTATCGCGATCGACGGCGATGCCGACCGGCTGATCGTCGTCGACAGCGACGGGCGCATCTTCAACGGCGACGAACTGCTTTACGTGATCGTTCGAGACCGCCTGAAGGCCGGCCCGGTCGAAGGCGCCGTCGGCACGCTGATGTCGAATCTAGGGCTCGAGCAGGCGCTCGCACGCCTGGGCGTGGGCTTCGAGCGCGCGAAGGTCGGCGACCGCTACGTGCTCGAGCGGCTGCGCGAGCGCGGCTGGCTGTACGGCGGCGAGAGCTCGGGTCATCTGCTGTGCCTCGATCACCACCGCACCGGCGACGGCACGATCAGCGCGCTGCAGGTGCTCGCAGCGATGCGCCGCAACAACGAGACGCTTGCGCACCTGTGCGAGGAGCTCGTCATGTATCCGCAGACGCTGGTCAACGTCCGCGTCGAGCGCGGCTTCGACTGGCAGCGCCATCAGGGGCTGCAAGTGGTGCGCGAGCAGGTCGAGTCCGAATTGGGCGATGCCGGGCGCATCCTGATCCGGCCCTCGGGCACTGAACCGCTGCTGCGGCTGATGGTCGAGGCGCGCGACGTGCAGGCAGCCGAGACGATGGCGCACCGGCTGGCGGCCTCGCTCGAAGCGTCGGCCTGACCGGGGAGCGCGAAGCGTCGGCCTGACCCGGCCCCGGCGCGGGAGCGATCGGAGTGTGAACAGGCCCTGGTCAGCCCCCGCCTGTCTGCTTCGGGTCGGCGCGGTCGGTCTGTGCAGGACGAGCCTGACTGCGCGCGAGCGCCAGCAGGCGCGGATCGGCTTCGGTCAGCACGTCGAGCAGCAGCCGCTTTTCGTGCAGGAACACGCGTGCAAAGTGCGGATCGTGAACGACGATCGTCGACGTATTGCTGATCAGGTCCGCGACCTTCACGGTCTGCACCCAGCCAGGTGCCGCGGCGAGGCGTTCGCGCGACAAGCGCTTGCGCGTCTCGCGGTTGCCCGACTCCAGGTCCGACATCATCATCACGCCGTAGGCGATGGTGGGGCCGAAGCGTGCCACCAGCGTCGGCTCGGTCACGCCCTGGTCCTCGACGCAGTCGTGCAACCAGGCCACGGCGATCTGGTCGGGCGTGCCACCGACCGTCGCGACGATGCCGGCCACCTCGGCCAAGTGGTCGACGTAGGGGTTGCCGCTGTACTTGCGAACCTGCCGGCTGTGCACCTGCCGCGCGAAGAGCATTGCATCGAAGGCAAGGTCCATTCGTTCCTCCTGAGCCGGCATTCTTTCTACAGCAGCAAGCCCGGCATCCCGTGTGCGCAAGCAAACGCCGTGCGTGGAAATGCGCTACAATTCGCGTCCTCCGGGGCGTAGCTCAGCCTGGTAGAGTGCTTGCTTTGGGAGCAAGATGTCGGAGGTTCGAATCCTCTCGCCCCGACCATCGGATTCCCAAGCCCGGCCGATACCAGCGGCCGGCACCCGGAACCGGTCCGACAGGTCCGACCCGCTGCCCGTAGCTCAGTCGGATAGAGCATCGGCCTTCTAAGCCGAGGGTCACAGGTTCGAATCCTGTCGGGCAGGCCAGTTTTCCCGGTGGTGGCTGTAGCTCAGTTGGTAGAGCCCCGGATTGTGATTCCGGTTGTCGTGGGTTCGAGTCCCATCAGCCACCCCATTCTTCCTTCCTTCTTCCATCGCCGCCGGCACCGCTCGCGCGTCGATCGGCCTGGCACCTCTCTCGTCCCATCGCTCAGTGCGTCGGATCCTGGCGCTCGTGCGTTACCCAGATCAGGGCAGAGGTTTCGATCCCCAGTGCCTTCGCGCGCGCGACGATGGCTTCGCGCAGTTGCGGGTCGAGTTGCTTATCCCTTGCGAGGATCCAGCAGTAGCTGCGGTCCGCGCCCACGACCAGCGCCCAGCGGTAGTCGGGGTCGAGCGCGACGACATGGTAGCCGCCATAGAACGGGCCGAAGAACGACACTTCGAGGGATCCGGTGTCGGGCGATTCGAGGAAGCGGCCCTTGCCAATGGCTTCGCGCCACTCTCCCTTGGCCGGGTCGTAGCCGCGGTTCACGACGCGTACGCTGCCGTCGGACTGCGGTTCGTAGAGAGCCGAGACGTCGGTCAGTCCGCGCTCGAATCGGTGGTCCAGCCGCGCGATCTCATACCAGCGGCCCTGGTAGCGTTCCAGGTCGAACGGGCTGACGGCCGTCACGCCCGGCGGGGGACTGGTCGCGCATCCCGCGAGCAAGCTCAGGGTGACCAGCAGGGCGAGCAGGAGCAGCGGCAGTGAACGGGCGGTGGACGTCTTCATGATCCCAAGGGCAGGCAGGCAAGAGGTGCCGGCCTCGGGGCAAGCCGCGCGCCCGGGCTGCTCCGGGCGCGGCCTGGCTGTTGGCGAGGCCTGGCTGCTTCGTGCCTTCGGCGAGCCTACTGTCTTCACCGCCCGGTTTTCGCGGCGGCTGCCTCGAGCATCGCGTTGCCGATCAGGTCTTCGCCCTTCGCCGTCAGCGCGTTGCCGGCGCCTTCGATGTCGCGAAGCTCCTTGTTCTGGCTCAGCTTGAACTTGCCGACCAGCCTGGTGATTTCGATTTCGATCCCGACGATGGCTTCGAGCATCGAGTCGATGTAGTGGCGAGGCGCATCGCCCATCTTCCACGGCACCGCTTGCGAGGCTTCGTGGACGCGGGTCAGGCGTGCGACCAGGCCTCTGACGTAGCGCTCGTCGTCGCGGATCGTTGCCCGGCCATGCGCATGCACGACCCGGTAATTCCAGGTCGGCACCTGCTTGTGCGTTTCGTGTTTGCTCGGATACCAGTTGGGCGAGACATAGGCGTCGCCAGCACGGAAGATCACGAGCACTTCGTCGCCGTCATCGATGTCCTGCCATACCGGATTGCTCCTCGCGACGTGCGCGTTGAGCACGCCGTGCGTGCCGACGGCGGGATCGAGCTCGAACGGAAGATGGTTCGCGTCGAGCCCGCTTCTCCCGTGGGTGACGAGCACGCCGAGCGGATGCCGGACGATGATTTCGCGCAGCAGCTCGATCCGGGATTCGTCGAAGTGGGCTGGGACGTACATCGCGTTTCAGATCTCGATCATCTCGAAATCGGCCTTGCCTGCTCCGCACTCCGGACAGGCCCAGTCCTCCGGAACGTCTTCCCAGCGCGTTCCCGGTGCAATGCCCTCATCGGGCAGCCCCTCGCTTTCGTCGTAGACGAAGCCGCAGAGCACGCACATCAAGGTGCGCGCCGCAGACGTGGCTTCGGCGGCGTGGTTCGCGCTGGCGGGGGTCGGTTCGCTCATTCGCCATTTTCCTGTGGTTGTCGTCGGTATCGGGCGTGTCGTCTGTATCGGACGTATTGTGCAGGACGCAGCACGGACGGCAGCGAGCGGGCAACGAGGCCTCGCGATACGAGGCAGCGCGATTTCAACTGTCACGCAGCGCCGATCATTGAAATCGTCCCGCAATCGCAGGCCCCGAGCATTGGTGGCGATTCGACCATGGTTTCGACATGGAAGCGCATACCGCATCGTTCGGGCTGATCGACCTGCTTGCCTTCGTCGTGGCCCTCGCTTGCGCGCTGATGGCCGGGCTCTTCTTCGTGTTCTCCGGCGCTGCCGCCGCATGCGCGGTGCTGCTGGCCTGGGCGCTGATGCGTCGGGGTGAACCGGGTGCGATGCTCGTGCTCGCGGGCAGCCTGCTCTATCTGGTCGGCACGCTCGGCGTGACGATGCTGTTCAATGTGTCGCGCAACGATGCGCTGGCGCGCGTCGAGCCGGGGCGGCGAGGCTGGCGCGCGCTTGTGGGCCGACTATCTCGTCTGCTGGACGAACTGGAACCACGTGCGCACGGCCGCCTCGCTGGCGGCGCTCGCGTGCTTCATCGTTGCGCTGATGCGCAGCGCTGGTGGGTGACGCCGATCGGCCCGCTGTCGACTGCCGCAGTACCCGATCCCTACTCATCGACCCAACGGAGGTCATCATGCAAGACAGGATCGTCGAACCTTATCTGTTCTTCAGCGGCCGCTGCGAAGAGGCGCTCGAGTTCTACCGCAAGGCGATCGGTGCCGAGATCGAGATGGTGATGCTGTTCAAGGACAGTCCGGAGCCGCCGCCTCCCGACATGCTCGCGCCGGGCTTCGAGAACAAGGTCATGCATGCGAGCTTCAAGGTCGGCGACCGGCGGGTGATGGCTTCCGACGGCCGCGACGAGGGCACGCGCTTCGGTGGCTTCTCGCTGTCGCTTGCCGTGCCTACCGAGGCCGAGGCCGATCGCGCGTTCGACGCGCTGTCCGACGGCGGCGAGGTTCGCATGCCGCTCGACAAGACCTTCTGGTCGCCGCGCTTCGGCATGCTGACCGATCGTTTCGGCGTCGACTGGATGGTGATGGTCGCCACCAAGGAAACCGGGGCCTGAATCGAGCACCGGAGTCAGAAGGCCCTGGCGGCCCGCTACGCGCAGGCGCGCCCCGACAGGGCGCGCGAAACCTCGCCGGTGCGTTGGCGCAGATCTTCGCCGAGCCGTCGGATCGCGGCCTTGTCGAACTGCGAGCGGAAGCCGACCGCATTGATCGCCATGACGGCTTCGCTGCTCGCATCGACGATCGGCGCGGAGATCGTGGTCACGCCCTTCACGTAGTTGCCGTCGTCGACCGCGTAGCCGATCTCGCGGACCTTGCGCACCTGGGCGCGATACTCGTCGAAGCTCGGCGGGTTGCCCCAGCGCAGCGCATCGATCCGCTCCTTCAACTGCTCCTCGGGCAGCGTCGAGTAGGCCGCCATGCAGCGTCCGAGCGCGGCGATGTACATCGGCAGCCGTTGCCCGATGCTCATGTGCACGCGGATGGCAGCGCCGTTCTCGGCGAGGTCGACCAGAACGACCCTTTCCTGCCGGGTGCGCTGCCACAGGGTCGCGGTCACCCGGTAGTCGGCCGCGATCGCCTCGAGATGCGGACGCAGCATGCGTACGAACGACGCCTGCTCGAGCGCTCCCTTCGCCAGTTCGACCAGGCCCAGTCCGACGGCATAGGTTTTCGTGCGTTCGTCGAAGGTGACCAGGCCTTCGTGTACCAGCGTCTTCAGCAGGTTGAAACAGGTGCTCGAATGCAGTTCGAGGTCGCGCGCCACCCGCGTGACGCCCACCGGCGAACCGGTGGCGATCAGGTATCGCAGCACGCCGAGCCCGGTACTGAGGGCACCGACGAGTTTTTCCGGGGCTTGGGTGTTGCTCATGCTGTGTCGATCGGATTCGAGCGCGATTCTCCCATGCGCGGGTGCCGCCGGCGCCCGCGCGGTAGCCGCTCCCTCTTCAGCGACGCGGTTGCGCGAGTTCGATGACGGCGTCGACCGCCACGGCACCTTGGCCGGCAGTGAACACCTTCACCGGATTGATGTCGATCGACGCCACGCTTTCGCGCCACCGGAGGATCGCATTGCCGAGATGAACGGCCATCCGGCAGAAGGCTTCGATGTCGGCCGGAGCGTCGCCGCGCACACCGGCCAGGATCGGCGCGATGCGCAGCCGCGCCAACGCGTCGGCGACCTCCCGTTCGTTGAACGGCGGCACCAGCAGCCGGAAATCCTGCAGTGCTTCGAGGTAGATGCCGCCGTCGCCCACGAGCACCACCGGCCCGAAGACAGGGTCGACCCGAGCGCCCAGCGCCAGTTCGCGTCCACCGCGAAGCATGCTCGCCACCAGCACGCCGGAGTACTGGGCGCCGAGTTCGCGAACGGTGGCCGCCAGTCGTTCGGCCTGTTCGCGCACCTGCGACTCTGACGAGAGATCCAGCGCGACGAGCCCGTGTTCGCTCTTGTGCAGGATGTCCGGCGAACATCCCTTGAGGACGACCGCGCCTCCGATCTCTCGCCAAGCCGCGACCGCTTCATCGGGCGTATTGCACCTTGCGAAGCGTACGGTCTGCAGACCCGCGCCACGGAGCAATTCCAGGCTCTGGGCTTCGTCGAGCGTTGTCGCACCTGGCGATGTCGACGGGGGCGGCGGCAGCGGTATGTCGCCGGCTCCGCCGGCTTGCGGCGCGTGCTGGTTGCGGCGGCGCCTCAGCGCGTAGTCGGCGACGACGTCCAGCGCCTGCAGCGCCTCGCGTTCGCGCTCGTAGGTCACGAGGCCGTGCCTGTCGAAGCACTCGCGCACGCTGGCCTGGTGCGCGGCGACCGCTACCGTCACGTCGTTGGTGGCGGCGAATGCGGCAAGCGACTTCGCGTAGCCGTCGACGTCGTAGCCGGCACCGCCGACGGGCAGCGCGAACATCAACAGATGCAGACTGTTTGCGCGCGCGAGCGCATCGAGGGCGCCCGGGAACAACGCGCGATCGGTGAGCATGGCCCCGGTCAGGTCGACCGGATTGGCGGCGCTGCTGAACCCCGGAAGCACGTCGGCGAGGCGACTCGCGGCATCCCCGTCGAGTGTCAGCAGCGGCAGGCCCAGTTCGTCGGCCGTATCGGCCGCCATCACGCAACTGGCCCCTGAACTGCTCATCGCGACGAGGTTGCGGCCGCGCGGCATCCGGGCGCCGACGCAAAGCGCCGCGACCGACACCGCCTCGTAGGGGTCGACGGCTCGGATGATGTCGTGCCTGGCAAAGAAGGCGTCGACGATCCGGTCCTCGGTCGCCATCGCGCCGGTATGCGAGGACGCCGCGCGCTGGCCGCTGGCGCTGCGACCGCCCTTGATTGCGATCACCGGAATCCGGCGCTCGGACGCACGGGCGGCGGCCCGAGCGAGCAGCTCCGGTTGCGTGATCGACTCGAGGTACAGGATCGCTGCGCGGATGGCCTCGTCTTCGACGATTTCGCTCAGCAGTTCGACGGCGGTGACGTCGGCCTCGTTGCCTGTCGCGTGAACGTAGCGAGCATGGATGCCGCGCGCATGGGCGAGCGTATAGACCGATTGCGTGGCTGCGCCGCTTTGCCCGATGATCGCCAGCGGTCCGTCGCGGCCCGGTTCTTCGTGGAAGATCGTGGCGAAGTTCGCGATCGCGCCGTTGGCGAAGTTCGAGATCCCCTGGCAATTCGGACCCACCAGGCGCGTGCCCGCGCGGCGGCAGGCCGCCACCATCCGCTGCTGCAGGATTCCGCCTTCGCTACCCGACTCGGCGAAGCCGGAGGCCACGACGATCACCACGTCGACGCCCGCGGTCGCGCATTCCTCGACCAGAGCCAGGCCCGCTGCGCCGCCTACGGCGACGATGACGAGTTCCGGGACCTCGGGCAAGGCGGCCAGCGCATCGTAACTGCGCAAGCCCTGGATCTGCGAACGGGCAGGGTTGACCGGGTAGATGCGCCCTGCAAATCCGTATCGCTTCATGAATGCGATCGGCCGCCCGCCAGCCTTGTGCGGGTTGTCGGACGCCCCAAGGATGGCGACGGACTCGGGCGCGAAAGCCTTGGCCAGCTTGCTCATTCATCCTCCGGATGAAAGGATGGCGCTATCCGCTACGGTCGAGGCGAGGGCTGCTGCGGTGCCTTGGCCGGAATTTCGATGCGGACGATTCTGAATGGCGAAGATAATTCTCTTGAGCGAATAATAGCGAGCGACCGGTACCCGCGTCAACGTCTGGAACGGGAGCCTTGGTGCCACGCGGGGTCTGGGGCCATGCGGGGTCTGAACCGCAGCGAGCTATTGACGACTGCAAGCGATCCCCGTTAACCTTCGCCATACAGAATTTCATTCGCGATGGCGAATAAACCGATGAGCCTGAATTTCGAGTTTTCTGCCGAACACGAGGCCGTCCGCGACACGATTCGCCGGCTTTGCCGGGACGAGCTCAGCCCGCTGGTCGGCGAGGCCGAGGAGACCGAGACCTTCCCGGTGTCGGTATTCCGGCGCTGGGGCGAACTCGGACTGCTCGGCGTGCGCTATCCCGAAGCCGACGGTGGCAGCGGCATGGACAAGATCAGCGACTGCATCGTGCGCGAGGAACTGAGCTTCATGAGCCAGGCTTTCGCGACGAGCTGGTCTGCCCATACGCATCTGGGCATCTGGCCGATCTGGAAGGTCGGAACGCCCGAGCAGCGCCGTCGCTTCTTCGTGCCGGCGCTCGCCGGAGAGAAGATCGCCGGCTTCGGCCTGAGCGAACCCGACGGCGGCTCGAACGTGCGCGCGATGAAGACCCGCGCCGAACGCGTGACCGGCGGGTGGAAGCTCAACGGCAGCAAGCTGTACATCACCAATGCGCCGTTCGCCGACTTCCTGCTGGTGGCCGCGCGCACCGATCCGGAACTCAAGCCCCAGTCGATCAGCCTGTTCATCGTCGAACTGCCGAATCCGGGCTTCGAGATGCACAAGCTCCGCAAGGAGGGGATTCGTTCGTCGGAAACCGCGCTGATCCATATCAGCGACGCCTTCGTGCCCGACGACTGCCTGCTCGGCGAAAGCGTGGGCACCTACCCGGTGATCCTCGAATCCCTGAGCGAGAACCGCGTCGGCGTCGCCGCGAACGCGCTGGGCATGGCGCGAGCCGCGTTCGACGCCGCGCGCAGCTTCGCCGAGACGCGGATCGTCGCCGGCAAGCGGATCGGCGACTACCAGGCGATCGCGCACAAGCTGGCCGACATGGCGGCGCAGATCGAGGCGGCGCACTGGCTCGTCTACTACGGCGCCTGGCGCGTCGACCAGGGCACACTCGACGCCGCCACCGCCGCCCGCGTGAAGCTGATCGCGTCCGAAGCGGCAGTCGCCGTCAGCGAGCAGGCGATCCGGATCCACGGCGGGGCAGGCATCATGCGCGAATACCCGGTCGGCCGCATCCACCGCGACGCGCTGGTCTACGTGATCGGCGAGGGCACCAGCGAAGTGCAGCGCAACATCATCGCGCGCAGCCTCGGGTTCAAGCCGTGACGATGAACGCCTTCGTCACCGGCGCCTTCGACACCGAGGTCGGCGAGCTGCCGGGCAGCAGCTGCATGGGTCTGCACGCGCAGGCGGCGATCGGCGCGGTCGCCGATGCCGGGCTGAAGCTTCCGGACATCGACGGCGTCTTGTGCGCCTACTCGTTCACCGAGCCGCACCTGATGCTCGCCTCGGTCTTCTGCGAGTACCTGGGCATCCATCCCGGCTACAGCGCCGCGGTCCAGGCCGGCGGCGCGAGCGCCTGCATCATGATCATGCAGGCGGCCGCGCTCGTTGCCAGCGGGCAGTGCGAGCACGTGCTGGTCGTGACCGGCGACAACCGCCTGACCGGCATGTCGCGCGACGGCGCCGTGGCGGCGCTGGCCGAGGTCGGCCACCCGCAGTTCGAGCGCCCGTTCGGCATCAGCGTGCCGGCGTCCTACGCGCTGGTCGCACAGCACTACATGCACGAAACCGGCGTCACGTCGGAGCAGCTCGCCGCGATCGCGGTCGAGCACCGGCGCCATGCCGGGCGCCACCCGAAGGCGCACAAGCGCGAACCGATCACCGTCGAGCAGGTGCTCGCCTCGAAGATGATCGCGACTCCGCTGCACATGCTCGACTGCTGCCTGATCTCCGACGGTGGCGCGGCGGTGGTCGTCAGCAGCCGGGCTGCCGCCCGCGACTGCCGCGGCACTCCGATCGAGATCCTGGGCGCCGGACAGGGCCATACGCACGAGCACATCATCGCCGCCCCGAACCTCGACGACTTCGGCTGCAAGGCTTCGTCGAAAGCCGCGTTCGGGCGCGCCGGCGTGGCTTGCGCCGACATCGACGTCGCCGAGATCTACGATTCGTTCACGATCACGCTGGCCGTGGAACTGGAGTCGATCGGTTTCTTCGAACGAGGCGAGGCCGGCATCGCCGCCGAACGCGGCGATCTCGGATTGGGCGGACGCCTGCCGTGCAACACGCATGGGGGACTGCTTTCCTACGGCCATTCGGGCGCAGCCGGCGGCATGTTCCACGCGGTCGAAGCGGTGCACCAGCTGCGTGGCCGTGCCGGAGCGCGCCAGGTCGACGGCGCAAGGCTCGCGTTCGTCCACGGCGACGGGGGCATCCTGTCTGCCCACTGCTCGCTCGTCTTCGGAGCTCACTGAATGAACCGGCCCCTGCCTCGTCCGACCGCGGAGACGAAGCCGTTCTGGGAGGGCTGCGCCAGCGGCGTCCTGCGCTTTCAGTCCTGCGCGCTGTGCGGCACCGTGCAGCGCATCCCGCGCTCGCTGTGCGCCGCCTGCCAGAGCGACGCGCTGGCCTGGCACCAGTCGAGCGGACTCGGTCGCGTGCTCAGTCACACGACGGTGCACCGTGCGCCCACGCCCGCCTTTCGCGGCGAGGTGCCTTACGTGATCGCGCTGATCGACATGGACGAAGGCTTTCGCCTGATGGCCAATGTCGCCGACGCTACGGCCGCACCGGTCGGAATCGGATCGCGCGTGCAGATCGGTTTCCGCGAAATCGACGGCGTGGCCCTTCCTCAAGCCAAGGTGTGTCCATGACCCAGCCCATCCTGTGGAACGATTTCCGGCCCGGCGCTTCGCTGGGCGAGATCACGCAGCCTTTCGACGATTCGCTGGCCAGCGCGTGGCGCGGGATCTTCGGAACGGGCGACGCAGGCACGCCGGCCGAAGGCGCCGGCATCGCCATCGCGATGATGATGCGCGGCTACCTGGGCGTCGTCACGCCGCGTCCGCCGGGCAACGTGCATGCGCGCCAGCGCTTCATGCTCGAAGCCGTTCCGCGGCAGGGCGAAGCGATCCGCACCGTCGTGGCCTGCCTGTCGAAAGAGATGAAGCGCGAGCGCCGCTATGTCGATCTCGACGTTCGCGGCACCGGCGAAGGCGGCCGATCGATCTACAAGGGCATCCTCACCCTGGTCTGGGCGGCCTGATCATGACGAACGAACTTCAAGCGGTTTCGCTGACTGCCGATGCCGACGTGATTCGCGCTTACGGCGAACTGACCGACGACTTCAATCCGATCCACATCGATCCGGAGTTCGCCGCGAAGACGCCGATGGGCGGATGCATCGCTCACGGCACGATGTCGATCTGCCTGCTGTGGCAGTCGATGTTCCGTTCGTTCGGCGACGGCGCTGCGCAGCGTGTCGAACTCGACGTGCGCTTCGTGAAACCCGTTCGCGTCGGCGAAACGATTCACGCTGGCGGCGAGCTCGAGTCAGCCGATTCGCAGACCTACCGCGTCTGGGTGCGGGGCGACGACGGCGTCGATCGCCTCGTAGGCACAGCGCGCTTGTCGCCCGAAGGAACGACGGCATGAGTGCGACAGGCAAATCGGGCAAGGCGGCCGCAGAGACCGCGCACCGGGGGTCGCTGCTCGCGCTGTATCGCACGATGGCGCTGATCCGCGAAGTCGAGCTGGCGCTCAGCCGCCTGTTTGCCAACGGCGAGGTTCCGGGTTTCATTCACCTGAGCCTCGGGCAGGAAGCGATCGCCGCTGGCGTCGCGAGCGCGCTGGCGCCGCAGGATTCGCTGGCGACGACCCATCGCGGGCACGGCCACGTGCTGGCGCGCGGCATCGACGTCGACGGCTTCTTCAAGGAAATCATGGGCCGGGCAGGCGGCCTGTGCAAAGGTCGCGGCGGTTCGATGCACGTCGCCGATCTGAGCCTCGGAATCCTCGGCGCCAATGGCATCGTAGGCGCCGGCATTCCGATCGCGATGGGCAGCGCCATCGCCCATGCGACACGCAAGACCGGTGGCGTCGCCGTGGCCTTCTTCGGCGACGGCGCGATGGCCGAGGGCGTGCTGCACGAGACGCTGAACATGGCGGCCCTGTGGAAGCTGCCGTTGCTGCTGGTTTGCGAGAACAACGGCTGGTCCGAGTTCTCGCCGACCTCGCGCCAGTTCGCTGCGAAACTCGAAGCGCTGGCGGGTGCCTTCGGCATCGCGTACGCCAAGGTCGACGGCAACGACGCCCCGGCGGTGTCCGACGCGGCGCGCGAGGCCGCCGCCGAGTTGCGCGCCGGCCGCGGCCCTTTCGTTCTCGAGTGCATCACGCACCGCGTGCGCGGCCACTACGAGGGCGACCCCCAGAAGTATCGCGATGCCGACGAGTTGCAGGCGCTCGAGAGCAAGGATCCGCTCGCCCGCATGCGTGGCACGCTGGGCAAAGCCGGGGTTCCGGACGCCGACGTGCAGCGGATCGACGACGAGATCCGCGCCCGCGTCGAGTCGGCGATCGAAGTTGCCCGAGCCGACGAATTGCCCGTCTTCGCCGATGCGGTCGGCGACGTCTACACCGCTACCGGCGCGGAAGCCCGGCAATGAGTGCCCAGGAAATCAGGTACGTGCAGGCCGTGGCGCAGGCCTTGCGCGACAGCCTCGAAGCCGACGAACGCGTTATGGTCCTGGGCGAGGACATCGCCGCGGCGGGCGGTTCGTTCAAGGCGACTCGGGGCTTGCTCGAAGCTTTCGGCCCCGAACGCGTTCGCGATACGCCGATCTCCGAGGCCTCGATCGTTTCGGCCACCGTGGGTGCGGCGTTGACCGGCATGCGCCCGGTCGTCGAGATCATGTTCATGGACTTCGTGACCCTGGCAATGGACGCGCTGGTCAATCAGGCGGCCAAGGCGCGCTTCATGTTCGGAGGGCAGGGCAGCGTACCGATGGTGTTGCGCACGCCGCACGGCGGCGGGCTGAGCGCCGGTCCGCAGCACTCGCAGTGTCTCGAGGCCTGGCTCGCACACGTGCCGGGACTGAAGGTCGTCTGCCCGTCGACACCGCAGGACGCGTATTCGCTGCTGCGCGCCGCGATCGACGATCCCGATCCGGTGGTCGTCGTCGAGCACAAGGCGCTCTACGGGCAGAAGGGGCCGGTCGAGTCGACAGTCGGGCGCATCGGCGAGGCGCGGATCGTCCGGCCGGGTCGTGACCTGACGCTGGTCAGTTACGGGGCGACCGTCGCCATCTGCGCACAGGCCGCCGAAGCGCTGGCCACCGAAGGCGTCGAGGCCGAAGTCATCGACCTGCGATCGATCCAGCCCTGGGACCGCGAAACGGTCCTGGCTTCGCTGGCACGTACGCATCGCGCGGTGGTCGTGCACGAAGCCGTGACGGCCTTCGGCGTCGGCGCCGAGATTGCCGCCTGCCTGTCCGACGAAGGCTTCGACGATCTCGACGCGCCCGTTCTGCGCGTGGGCGCGCCGTTCATGCCGGTGCCCTTCGCGAGCTCGCTCGAAGAAGGCTATGCGGTGAACGTCGAAGCCGTGCTTGCGGCTGCGCGCAAGACCTTGAACTGAACCGCCCGAATCTGAGGAGACACCATGTCCGAGACCGCAGAACTGGTCCTGTGCGAGCGGCGCGGCCCCGTCGGCCTGCTGACGATCAATCGGCCGAAGACGCTGAACGCTCTGAACGTCGAGACACTGGAGGCGCTCCAGTCGGCACTGACCGAACTCGAAGCCGATGAGTCCGTCCGGGCGATCGTCGTCACCGGTGCCGGCGAGCGTGCGTTCGTTGCCGGCGGCGACATCGCCGATCTCGACAGCCGGCAAGGGCTCGCCCATTACCAGGAGTTCGCAGAGGTCATCCATCGCGTCTTCCGCCGCTTCGAGATCAGCGACAAGCCTACGATCGGCGCGATCAACGGCTGGGCGCTCGGCGGCGGCACCGAACTGCTGCTGACGCTCGACATCCGGCTCGTGGCGCAGGAGGCACGGCTGGGGCTGCCCGAAATCACGCTCGGTCTGTTCCCTGGTGCCGGCGGCACGCAGCGGCTGATCCGCCAGATCCCGCTGTGTCGCGCGAAGGAAATGATGTTCTGCGGCGAGCAGATCAGCGCCGACGAAGCCGTCGCGCTGGGCTTGTGCAACCGGACCGTGCCGCGCGAGCGCCTGCTCGACGAAGCGATCGCGATGGCACGGAAGATCGCCGAAAAGTCGCCGCTGACGCTGAAGCTGCTCAAGCGCAGCCTGCGCGACGGTGCCGAGATGCCGTTGCCGATGGCGCTGTCGCACGAGCAGGCGATGATCGGACTGGTCCTCGACAGCGAGGACGCGCACGAAGGCTGCCGTGCGTTTCTCGAAAAGCGCGCGCCCCGTTTCACCGGTCGTTGAAGCTCCATGCGACGTGAATTGCTGGTGCCCAAGCTCGGCCTGACGATGACCGAGGGCACGCTGGTCGAGTGGCTCGTGAAACCTGGCGAATCGTTTCGCAGCGGCCAGAACATCTTCGTCATCGAGTCGGAGAAGGCCGCGACCGATATTGCGGCAGAAGCCGATGGTGTGCTGCTCGAGACGACGGCGGAGGCCGGGACGACGTTGGCCGTCGGTTCGGTGGTCGGTTACTGGGATGAGCGGGCGAACGGCCAGGTGCGGGGCGCCGGCGCGGCGTCGGAAGGCGCCGGCGCCGGTGCGGCGCCTGCGTCCGCATCTGCGCCTTCGCCGGCGCAGACCGGCGAAGCATCCCAGCCTGCGTTGCGCACAGACGGTGCGCGCACGATCGCGACACCGCTCGCCCGCCGGCTGGCACGCGAGCGAGGCATCGACCTCGCGACGTTGGTCGGTTCGGGCCCGCGCGGACGCATCCGCTCGCGCGATCTGCCAACTGCCGGGACAAGCGCTTCCGCTGCTGCATCGGCTCACACATCGAGCATCGTGCAGGCAGCACGGCCAGCGCAGGGTCCCGCCGCCGGCGACCTGCGCGCCGCCACGTCGACCGAACAGACGATCGC
>CALLYQ010000209.1 GCA_937858875.1 uncultured Lautropia sp.
CGGATTCGATGATGATGTTCTCCAGCTCGGCATAGAAGCGCGCGGCCGATATGCCCTGCGGGCGCTGGATCGTCACCGTGCGGGCGTCCTGCTCCTGCGCGACGCGGCGGCCGAAGCGGTGGTTCGAAAGCAGGGCCTGGCCGACAGGCGACGGCTGGAGGACGAGCTGAAGGTGGCGGTTCGGCGCGTGGCGCGCGACGCCGGCACCCGATACGTTGACGTGCGTGCCCACGCCCGACTGGTTCGGCCAGACGATGCCGACCTTGCTGACCGCTTCACGATCCTCGGGCTTGTCCGAGCGCATAAGGCGCACCACATAGTACGAGTTGCTCAGTGCGACGCCGCACTCTCCGGCCGCCACGGCGCGAACCTGGTCGGTGTCGCCGCCGCGCGGCTTGCGCGCGAAGTTCGCCACGACCCCTTCGGCCCATTTCTCGGCCTTTTCTTCGCCGAGGTGCTCGGTCATCGCGCCGATCAGCGACAGCATGTACGGGTGCGCCCCCGACCGCGTGCAGACCTTGCCCTTCAGTTCGGGCTTGGCGAGGTCCTCGTAGTTCTGGACGCTGGCCGGATCGACGTTCGCCTTGTTGTAGACGATGATGCGCGCGCGCTGCGAGAAGCCGAACCAGTTGCTGCCCTTGCCGTCGTCTTTCGAGCGCAGGTGCGAGGGAATCCGCTCCTCGAGCACCTTCGACTGCACCGGCTGGAACAGGCCTTCGTTCTCGGCCTTCCACAGCCGCGCCGCATCGACGAGGAGCAGCACGTCGGCCGGGCTGTTGGCGCCTTCGTTGCGCAGTCGTTCGAGCAGGGCCTCGTCGCCCGCCTCGATCCGGTTGATCCGGATACCGGTCTGCTTGGTGAAGTCGCCGTAAAGCTGGTCGTCGGTCTGATAGTGGCGCGCCGAGTAGAGGTTGAGCACCTTGTCCTGCGCCTGGGCCGGCGGCGCAGCCAGCGCCAGCGAAACCCCGCCGACCAGCGCGGTAATGGCGGCGGCACTCAGCAGAGTGCGACGAGCGGCGGCAACGGCCGGCGCGGCGAGGGAATTGGCAGGGCGTTTGCTCATGGTGTCGTTGGCTCGCATGGGCGGGAAGTGGGTTCGGAGCTTAGTGTAATCGATACCCGTTCGCAATTCCGTTGACCTCATTCATCAAATGAGTATGATTCGCATTCACGAAGCAGCCGACGACCGGCCGCTTGAACGCGATCCTCACCGAACACGGAATCGACTCGATGAATGCGCTGCTCGTAGGTGCCGACCGCCTTGGAAACATTCCCGATCTGTTGGCCGAATACGGCATCCGGATCGCCAGACACGTGACCGGACGCGACCCTTCGGCCCAGCGGGCCGAGCGGGCGATCGGCGGCGGCATCGACATCATGATCCTGTTCACCGACTTCGTCGGCCATAACGTCATGCGTGGCTATCGCGACGCTGCGAGGCGTCAGGGCACCCGCTTCGTGGCCTGCCGTCGTTCGGTGTGCAGCCTGCGTTCGGCGCTCGATGCCGGTGCCGATCCTTGTGCGGCCTGCAAGAGCAAGCCCGGCTCATCGGCGCAAGGCCAGCGCGCCGGGCGCTAGCCCGACGGAGGGGTGCCGTCCGTCACGACAGCATCGGGCATTGGCATCGACAGCGCTTGTGCTTGCGCAAGCGGCCTGCGGTTTCCAGCCGTAGAATGCCCGATCAGGCCGGCCTAGCGTCGGCGAGGGCCGGCGCCGCGACGGCGCGGCGAGCGGGCCCGGAGTCGACAGGAGTCAGGCACGATGGGCGCTACGAACTCGGGCATGTCCTATGAAGCCTTCCATCGCTGGTCGATCGAAGACCCTGCGGGCTTCTGGAGCGAACAGGCCCAACTGATCGACTGGCACCGCCCGTTCGAAAGCGTGCTCGACGATTCGCGGCTGCCGTTCACGCGCTGGTTCGTCGGCGGACAGACCAATCTGTGCCACAACGCGGTCGACCGGCATCTCCAGGCGCGCGGCGACTCGCCTGCGCTGATCTCGGTGTCCACTGAAACCGGCGAGGAGCGCATCTACAGCTTCCGCGAGCTGCATCGGGAGATCAACCGGATGGCGGCCGCGATGCTCGAACTGGGCGCGAAGCGCGGCGAACGCGTGCTGATCTACATGCCGATGATTCCCGAGGCGGTGATCGCGATGCTCGCCTGTGTGCGAATCGGCGCGATTCACTCGGTGGTCTTCGGCGGCTTCGCGTCGCACAGCCTGGCCAGCCGCATCGAAGACGCCGAGCCGGTGCTCGTCGTCAGCGCCGATGCCGGCTCGCGCAACGGCAAGGCGATCCCGTACAAGCCGTTGCTCGACGAAGCGATCGCCGCGTCGGCTCACAAGCCGCCGGCAGTGCTGATGGTCGATCGCGGCCTCGCGCCGATGAACAAGGCCGAGGGACGCGATCACGATTGGGCAGCGTTGCGCGAGCGGCATTTCGATGCCGAGGTGCCGGTCACCTGGCTCGAGTCGAACGAAGTCAGCTACACGCTGTACACGTCGGGCACGACCGGCCGCCCGAAAGGCGTGCAGCGCGACACCGGCGGTTACGCGGTCGCACTGGCCGCGTCGATGAAGCACATCTTCTGCGGCAACGCAGGCGAGACCTACTTTTCCACCAGCGACATCGGCTGGGTCGTCGGCCATTCGTACATCGTCTACGGCCCGCTGATTGCCGGCATGGCCACGATCGTCTACGAAGGCACGCCGCTGCGGCCCGATCCAGGCATCCTGTGGCAGCTGGTCGAGAAGTACCGGGTCTCGGTCATGTTCTCGGCGCCCACGGCGATCCGCGTACTGAAGAAGCAGGACCCGTCGTGGCTGATCCGCTACGACCTGTCGTCGCTGCGCGTGCTGTTCCTGGCCGGCGAGCCGCTCGACGAGCCGACCGCACGCTGGATCGCCGACGGTCTCGGCCGTCCGATCGTCGACAATTACTGGCAGACCGAGACCGGCTGGCCGATCCTGACCGTCGCGCACGGCATCGAAAAGACGCCGACGCGATTCGGCTCGCCCGGCATGCCGATGTACGGTTACGACGCGCGCCTGCTCGACGAGCGCACCGGTGAGGAAGTCGGCGTCGGCGAGAAGGGCGTCGTCGCAATCATTCCGCCGCTGCCGCCGGGTTGCATGCAGACCGTCTGGCGCGACGACCAGCGCTTCGTCGATACCTATTTCTCCACGGTCCCGGGACGGCAGGCCTACTCGACCTTCGACTGGGGGATGCGCGACGCCGACGGCTACTGGTTCATCCTCGGGCGCACCGACGACGTGATCAACGTGGCCGGCCATCGGCTCGGCACGCGCGAGATCGAGGAAAGCCTGTCGAGCCATGAAGCGATCGCCGAATGTGCGGTCGTCGGCGTGGCCGATTCACTGAAGGGCCAGGTGGCGGTTGCGTTTGCGGTCCCGAAGGATCCGGCAAGGATTGCCGACGAAGCCGGCCGCAAGGCGCTCGAAGGGGAGCTGTCGGCCCTCGTCGACCGGCAGCTCGGCGCCGTCGCGCGGCCGGCGCGCGTGCATTTCGTCACGACGCTGCCCAAGACGCGCTCGGGCAAGGTGCTGCGGCGCTCGATCCAGGCGCTGTGCGAAGGCCGCGACGCCGGCGACCTGACGACGATCGAAGACGCGACCGCCCTCGAGCAGGTGCGCAGCGCGCTGGCCTCGGCCTGAGAGCGCGGACTTGGGTCTGATCCAGCGCACGCTCGGGCTGGTGCTGGTGCCGCCGGCACTGCCTCTGCTGATCGTGTTCGTGGGCCTGATCACCGCGATCCGTCGTCCGCGCCTGGGGCGCAGCGTGGCCTGGTTCGGTCTGGCGCTCGCGCTTCTGTCGTCCTCGGGGATCGGGGCCTGGCGGCTCAGCACCTGGGCCGAGGCCGGTATCCGGGCACAGACCGCCGAGTCGCTGACCGCGGCGATGGCCGGCAGCGATCCGCCGCAGGCGGTCGTGATCCTCGGGGGCGGTGCGCGTGCGCCCGAGCGCGAGCGGCCGCATACCGCGATCGTGCGGCCGCTGACGCTCGAGCGCCTGGTCCACGGTGCCTGGGTTGCGCGCACCACCGGATTGCCGGTGCTGGTCGCCGGCGGCCCGCCGCGTGAGGGCATGGACAGCGAGGCGGCCATCATGAAGCGCACGCTCGAGGAATCGCTGGCCACGCCGGTGCGCTGGACCGAGGAGCGCTCGCGCAGCACCGCAGGCAACGCGCGGCTGTCGGCCGCGATCCTTCGGAAAGACGAAATCGGCCGGGTCGTCCTGGTCACGCAGGCCTATCACATGCCGCGGGCGATCGCCTCGTTCGAGCGTGCCGGCCTGTCGGTGCTGCCCGCGCCGCACGGCTTCGCCGGCGAGGCGCTCGAATGGAGCTGGCTGTCGCTGCTGCCCACGGGCACCTCGGTCGAGGTCGCGTACCGGGCTTCGCATGAGCTGCTGGGCAGGCTCTGGTACCGGCTGCGCGGCGATCAGGGCCTGTTCACACTC
>CALLYQ010000210.1 GCA_937858875.1 uncultured Lautropia sp.
CGGCTGCGAGGCGAAATCGTGATCGGTGAGCTTCACGCGCTGGTACGGGCTGGATTCGACGGCGCCGATCGCTTGGCGCGAATCACTATAATTCTCGATCAGCGTCATTGTAGCGAACCGTGTCCTCCATCACAGAAGCCCGGCGACCGTCGGCATTGCGCGAGCGCAAACCCGACTTCCTGACCTTCGGCGCCATGCTTCTTGCGCTCGCGGTAGCCGCACCGATCGTCGCGCTGTTCTGGGTGGCCTTCGATCCGGGCGCCGATCCGATCGGATCGCTGCCGCACCTGTTCGGCACCGTGCTGCCGCGCTACACGTTGGTGACCGCGCACCTGGCGCTGGTCGTCGTCTGCGTCGTGCTGCTGCTGGGCGTGTCGACCGGCTGGCTGATTGCCGCCTACGACTTCCCGGGCCGCACGCAGCTCGCCTGGCTGCTGGTGCTGCCGCTGGCCACGCCGGCCTTCGTGATGGCCTACGCCTACACCGACTTCCTGTCGACCTGGGGGCCGCTGCAGACGAATCTGCGCCGGCTGACCGGCCTGCAGGTCGGCGAGTACTGGTTTCCCGACCTGTATTCGCCGAACGGCGCCGGGCTGTTTCTCGGACTGGCGCTGTATCCGTATGTCTATCTGCTGTCGCGTGCGGCCTTCGCCGACCGCAGCCCGTCGCTGGCCGAGGCGGCCCGTTCGCTCGGACACGGCCGTGCCGCGGCCTGGTGGCGCGTGACCTGGCCGGTCGCGCGCCCGGCGGTCGCCGCCGGCACCGCGCTGGCGCTGATGGAGACGCTGGCCGATTTCGGCACCGTCGCCTACTTCGCCGTCGACAGCTTCACGGCCGGCATCTACCGCGCCTGGCAGAGCATGGGCGATCGCACCGGCGCGGCGCGCCTGGCCTTGATGCTGTTGTTCTTCGTCGGCGCGCTGATGTGGGTCGAGCGCCGCTCGCGCAGCCGGATGCGCTTTCACGTGCGGGCAGCACGGCCGGCGCCGCGAATCCGGCTGCACGGCTGGCGCGCCTGGCGCAGCACGCTGTGGTGCGCGCTGCCGCCGCTGCTCGGGTTCCTGTTGCCGGCGATCCTGCTCGGCTACAACTGGATCGACGACGGCGCCCAGTTCGATTCGAGGCTCGGTGGCTGGATTCTCAACACGGCGATCCTGGCGTCGGCCGGCGGTGCGACGGTGCTGCCGCTGGCGCTGTTCGCGGCTTACGCGATGCGGCTGCACGACGGCCCGGCGCTGCGCGCGAGCGTCGTGCTGGCCAACAGCGGCTACGCGGTTCCCGGCGTCGTGCTCGGCGTCGGGCTGCTGATCCTGTCGGGCGCGGTCGACCGGCTGCTGGCGCCGCTGACCGGCGCGCTCGGCATCGCGCCGTTGCTGGCCGGCGGCAGCGTGTTCGCGGTCGTCTACGCCTATTCGGTACGCTTCTTCTCGGTCGGGTTCCAGAGCACCAACGCGGCGCTGCTGCGCATCAGCCCGGCGATGGACCAGACTGCGCGCAGCCTCGGGCGTTCGCCATTCGGCGTGCTGCGCGAGGTTCACTGGCCGCTGATGCGGCGCGGGCTCGCGGCGGCGGCGCTGCTCGTTTTCATCGACTGCCTGAAGGAGTTGCCGGCCACGCTGGTACTGCGCCCGTTCGATTTCGACACGCTCGCCGTCGTCGCCTTCCAGTTCGCCTCCGACGAGCGCCTGTCGGCGGCCGCGCTGCCTTCGCTGCTGATCGTCGTCGTCGGTTTCCTGCCGGTCGTGTTGCTGTCGCGGGTCGCATCGACCGAGCAACGCTGAAAAATGATGTATAGTCTCGTTCTTTCAGGCGCGTAGCTCAGCTGGCTAGAGCACCACCTTGACATGGTGGGGGTCAGGGGTTCGAGTCCCTTCGCGCCTACCAGCTCTCCCCGGGCTGGTGCACGGGGGCGGTCTTTCCGCCCCTTTTCTGTCTGCGCCGCCCGAACTGTCGCAGGTTCCGTCCTCATGATCGAGATCACGCTTCCCGACGGCTCGAAACGCGGGTTCGAGGCGCCGGTTACCGTCGCGCAGGTGGCCGCGTCGATCGGCGCCGGGCTGGCCAAGGCCGCGCTGGCCGGCCGCGTCGACGGGCAACTGGTCGATACCTCGTACACGATCGATCGCGACGCCGCGCTGGCGATCGTCACCGACCGCGACGCCGACGGGCTCGAGATCATCCGTCATTCCACGGCGCACCTGCTCGCCTACGCGGTCAAGGAGCTGTATCCCGACGCGCAGGTCACGATCGGCCCGGTCATCGACAACGGTTTCTACTACGACTTCTCGTACAAGCGCCCGTTCACGCCCGAAGACCTCGAAGCGATCGAGAGGCGGATGAGCGAGCTCGCGCGCAAGGACGAGAAGGTCGTGCGCGAGGAATGGGATCGCGACGAAGCCGTGCGTTTCTTCGAGTCGATCGGCGAGAAGTACAAGGCCGAGATCATCGGCGCGATCCCGGCCGGCGAAAAGATTTCGCTGTACCGCGAAGGCGACTTCGTCGACCTGTGCCGCGGCCCGCACGTGCCGTCCACGGGCCGGCTGAAGGTGTTCAAGCTGATGAAGGTCGCCGGCGCCTATTGGCGCGGCGACTCGAACAACGAGATGCTGCAGCGCATCTACGGCACCGCCTGGGCCAGGAAGGACGACCAGGACGCCTATCTGCACATGCTCGAGGAGGCCGAGAAGCGCGACCATCGCCGCCTGGGCCGCGAGCTCGACCTGTTTCACATGCAGGAAGAGGCGCCGGGGCTGATCTTCTGGCACCCGAAGGGCTGGGCGCTGTGGCAGCAGGTCGAGCAGTACATGCGCCGCGTCTACCAGGAGTGCGGCTACCAGGAAGTCAAGGGTCCGCAGATCCTCGACCGCAGCCTGTGGGAGCGCACCGGGCACTGGCAGAACTATCGCGAGCACATGTTCACGACCGAATCCGAGAACCGGTCGTACGCGCTCAAGCCGATGAACTGCCCGGGCCACATCCAGATCTTCAAGTCCGACCTGCGCTCGTATCGCGAGTTGCCGCTGCGCTACGGCGAGTTCGGCCAGTGCCACCGCAACGAGCCTTCGGGCGCGCTGCACGGAATCATGCGCGTGCGCGGTTTCACGCAGGACGACGGCCACGTTTTCTGCACCGAGGACCAGATCCTCGACGAATGCGTGGCCTTCACCGAGCAGCTGCGCGCCGTCTACCGCGACTTCGGCTTCCACGAGATCCTGTACAAGGTGGCCACGCGGCCGGAGCTGCGGGTCGGCGCCGACGAGCTGTGGGACAAGGCCGAAGCGGCGCTGATCGCGAGCATGGAACGCTCGGGCTGCGAGTTCGAGATCAGCGAAGGCGAGGGCGCGTTCTACGGCCCGAAGATCGAGTACACGCTGAAGGACGCGATCGGCCGCGAATGGCAGTGCGGCACGATCCAGGTCGATTTCAACATGGCCGGCCGGCTCGGCGCCGAGTACGTGGCCGAGGACAATTCGCGCCGCGTGCCGGTCATGCTGCACCGTGCGATCGTCGGTTCGCTCGAGCGCTTCATCGGTATCCTGATCGAGAACCATGCCGGTGCTCTGCCGATGTGGCTGGCGCCGGTGCAGGCCGTCGTGATGAACATCACCGACGCGCAGGGCGACTACGCTGCTTCTGTTGCGGAAACGCTGAGAAAACAAGGGTTTAGAGTCCAGGCCGATTTGCGGAACGAAAAGATCAACTATAAAATCCGCGAAAACAGCCTGCAGAAGGTGCCGTACCTGCTCGTCGTCGGCGACAAGGAGCGGCAGTCAGGCCAGGTGGCCGTGCGTGCCCGTGGCGGGATCGACCTCGGTGCGATCAGCATCGAGGCCTTCGCCGAGCGACTGTCGTCCGACATCGCCGGCAAGGTCGCGAATCCCCGATGAGCCGCACGGCTCTTTCTTTCCAGACCAGAAGGAGAACGCAGCATCGCTACGTCGACGGAACGCCCGCACCGCGTCAACGGTGAGATCAACGCGCTGGAGGTCCGACTCGTCGGGGCCGACAACGAGCCGATAGGCATCGTCCATGTGCGGGAAGCGCTGAGAATGGCCGAAGAGGCCGATCTCGACCTCGTCGAGATCGCACCGCAGGCACGGCCGCCGGTCTGTCGCCTGATGGACTACGGCAAGTTCAAGTACCAGGAACAGAAGCGCCAGCACGAGGCCCGGGCCAAGCAGAAGATCATCCAGGTCAAGGAAGTCAAGTTCCGGCCGGGCACCGACGAGGGCGACTATCAGGTCAAGATGCGCAACCTGAAGCGTTTCCTCGAAGAGGGCGACAAGGCGAAGGTGACCTTGCGTTTCCGGGGCCGCGAGATGGCCCACCAGGAGTTCGGCGTGCGCTTGCTCGAGCGCGTGCGCAACGATCTCGAGGAGATCGCGCAGGTCGAGCAGATGCCCAGGCTCGAAGGCCGCCAGATGGTGATGGTCGTCGCGCCGCGCAAGAAGAAGTAACGGGCAGGGGATCAGGGCAGTTTTCGCACGCGGCAAGGCCTGTGTGCGAAGTGGCAGGCGGCGCCGCAGGGCGCCGAAGAAGCCGAGCGGGTCGCACGAAGATCCGGCGAAGGGCGCCGGACACCCGACGAGGCATTAGAAGAGAGCAGTCGAGGCAATCATGCCGAAGATGAAGACCAAGCGGGGCGCCGCCAAGCGCTTTCGCGTGCGCGCCTCGGGCAGCGTCAAGCGCGCCCAGGCGTTCAAGCGCCACATCCTTACGAAGAAGACCACGAAGAACAAGCGCCAGCTTCGCGGCACGATGGAGGTCCATGCCTCCGACGTCGTCGCCGTGAAAGCCATGCTGCCGTACGCATAAGGAGGGCGCGAAAATGCCTCGAGCAAAACGTGGAGTCGTGGCGCGCGCGCGCCACAAGAAGGTTCTCGCCCGCGCCAAGGGTTTCCGCGGCCGCCGCGGCAACGTCTATCGCATAGCCGTCCAGGCGGTCATGAAGGCCGGCCAGTATGCGTACCGCGACCGCCGCACCAAGAAGCGCGTGTTCCGCTCGTTGTGGATCGCCCGCATCAACGCGGCCGCGCGCGAGCACGGCATCAGCTACAGCCGCTTCATCGCCGGGCTGAACAAGGCCGAGATCGGACTCGACCGCAAGGTCCTGGCCGAGCTGGCCGTCAACGACAAGCCGGCCTTCGCGGCTATCGTCGCCCAGGCCAAGAGCTCGCTCGGCGTTGCCTGATCGCGCGGCCGGCGCCGCCTGATCGCGAGACCGGATGTCGCGCGAGACCGGGTCGGCGCCGGCGCGCTGGTAGCTGAACGGGGCCGAACAGGCCCCGTTCTTCATTGGAGCCAACACGATGTCTTCCGAGCCCAACCGTATTGCCGAGCTGGTGGCGCGCCTGTCGGCAGCGATCGAGGCGGCCGCCAGTCCGGCCGAGCTCGCCAACGCCAAGGCGCGCGCGATCGGGCGCGACGGTGCGCTGACCGCCGAGATGAAGCAGCTCGGCAAGCTGAGCGGCGCCGACAAGGCTGCCGCCGGCCGCGAGCTGAACGTTGCCAAGCAGGCGATCGAAGCGGCCATCGCCGCGCGCGAACAGGCGCTGGCCGGCGCTGAACTCGATGCGCGTCTTGCCCAGGAGGCGATCGACGTCACCTTGCCCGGCCGCGGCAAGGGCGGCGGCGGCCTGCATCCGATCACGCTGACGATCGAGCGCATCGAGGCGATCTTCCGCTCGATCGGCTTCGACGTGGCCGACGGCCCGGAGATCGAGGAAGACTTCTACAACTTCACCGCGTTGAACACGCCCGAGAACCACCCGGCGCGTTCGATGCACGATACCTTCTACGTCGACGCGAAAGACGCGCAGGGCACGAACCTGGTGCTGCGCACGCACACGAGCCCGGTGCAGGTGCGCTATGCGCGCGCGCACAAGCCGCCGATCCGCGTGATCGCGCCCGGCAAGACCTACCGCGTCGACTCCGACGCCACGCACTCGCCGATGTTCCACCAGTTCGAAGGACTGTGGATCGACGAAGACGTCAGCTTCACCGACCTGAAGAGCGTCTACAGCGACTTCCTGCGCCGCTTCTTCGAGCGCGACGACCTCGACGTGCGTTTCCGGCCGTCGTACTTCCCGTTCACCGAGCCGTCGGCGGAGATCGACATGCGCTTCGCCGACGGCCCGCTGGCCGGACGCTGGCTCGAAGTCAGCGGCTCCGGGCAGGTGCATCCGAACGTCGTTCGCAACTACGGGCTGGACCCCGAGCGCTACATCGGTTTCGCGTTCGGCTCGGGCGTCGAGCGGCTGGCGATGCTGGGCTACGGCGTCGGCGACCTGCGCCTGTTC